>NZ_JBNHIC010000027.1:0-61864 GCF_059092905.1 Arthrobacter sp. B0427-1-12
GCGGCGGACTCGGTCCGCCGCGGGGCGCAGGCGTTTCAGGTGTGCCGGAGCGTCAGTCCTCCGAAGGTCGAGCCTCGTGGTGGGGGAGGCCGTGGGTGCGGCGTTCCTCTTTCATCTCCGCCTCGTACAGGTGCCGCCGGCCCCAGGAGAGCTCGTCGCGGGCGCGCTTCTCCATGGCCTTGAAGGCGGCGTAGTAGTTGTCGTCGTAGTCCTCGACAATCTGGAAGGTCCACCGGCCCTGGATGACGTTGCGGCCCACGATGTCCTCCGCCACGCTGGCGGCCAGTGTGGTGTGCCCGGCCTTGCGCAGCAGTTCCACGGCCTCGCCCAGGGCCAGGTCCGCGGTGCCGGTCAGGCGGTGGAAACCGTACAGGTAGCCGCGGGCTTGTTCCACGACTTCAAGTGCCTCGGACAGCTTGCCGAGGGCTTCAACTGTGGCATCACTGACGCCTTTGGGGCGGAGGTGGGCGAAATCGGGGCCGTCCTTGGGTGTGGTCATGGTGGAAATTATTGCCGCTTTCCTGCTTCCCGGGCTACCGCAAGCTCGATCAACACATCAAAGCCGGCCAAGGACTTTTTATCCGTTACGCGCGAAAGGCGGTTTCGGCCGTAACGAAAATTCGGAGTGCCAGTCGGCCACCTGCCGCGTTCCGGTCAGTGCCAGGCATCCCTGGGAGAGGTCCCGGACGATCATGTCGTGGTCCTACCATCGAAGGCGCCCAGCGTGCCGTCCCAACCCAAGGTGCCCAGCTACCCATAGCTTTGGACTGTGGCCAACCGAAGAATCGTTGCACTCGTCTGTCCAGGGATTGCGCTTGCACTCCATAACCTCGAAGAACTCGGGAAACTGCCGGCCTGGATTGATGTCCATGCGCCGGATTGGCTTGACCGCGAGTTGTACCGCAGCGACCGCCTGGCCGCCGCCATGAACGCCCTCACCGCCGCCGCCGTCCTGGGACTGACGCCTGCTGCAGCGAAGGACAGCCATGTCACAAACGCCGTGGCCGCAGCGGTGAGCGGGGCTATCGCCGCCAACGCACTGGCCCACCTGGTGCAGCTGGCGGTCTTCCGCACCTACAACCCGGGACTCTGCAGCGCGGTCACGCTGCTTCTTCCAGCGGGCGTTCTGTCGCTCCGGGAGCTTCACCGCCGAGGCCGCGATCCCCTGCCCGCGGCGGCCATCGGGGCCGTGCTCTCCGGGCCGGCCACGTTCCTTTCGCTGGTAGCCGCAAAACGGCTCATGCTGTAGGCGCCGGACGGATGGTGATCTCCGCCTGTGTCCACCTATTCGCCTGGAATCGCCAGGGATGGATCCGCCCGGGCCGGCGGAGCACCTTTTCGGATGCAGGCATCGGACCCTCGATCTGTTACGCGCGAAAAGCGGTTTTGGCCGTAACAGAAAATTCGGTGTGGCTGTGGTTTGCGGGCCTTCGCGCCTGTTGCTGTCCACGGTCCGGAAAGTGTCGGAGCAGGGCAGTAGAGTCCGGGCATGGAATCTCAAGAGGGAATCAAGGGTAAGACGCGCAAGTGTCCCAAGTGCGGGCACACTGCGTTCAAAATCGTCTACGGGATGGTCCTCGGGGACGCCCGGGAGAACGCCACCAATGTGGAGTTCGCCGGCTGCGTCATGGAGATGCGGGAGGACGGCACCGTGGCGCGGTGGGCCTGCCAGAATCCGGAGTGCCGGCACCGGTGGTGAGGGCAGCCCTGTTTAGCGGCGGCGGCCGAACACCAGCGATGCAACGGCAACGGCGGCGGTGACCGTGTACACGGAGGGCCAGGCGCCGATCTTCTTGGCCAGCGGGTGGGAGAGCCCGAACGCGGCGAGGTAACCGCTTGTCAGTGCGGCCGCCCGGCCGGCTCCGGCATCGCGCTTCCACAGGGCGAAGGCAGCGGCTCCCGCGGCGGCCAGCACGGCGCCGCCCAGTGGACGGTTCTTGGTGGCCCGGGCGGTCTGGAAGCCGCCGATCAGGCCGGCACTAGTCACGATCGGGGTCAGGTTGGCACTCATGGTTTCTCCTTCGTCTTGGATGGATCCAGACTAGCTGTCAGGGGTGCCGCACGCCTTCCCCGGCCAGCACGCCCCGGTACCCCTCGCGGAACGACGGGTAGCGGAACGTGAAGCCGGTGGCGGTGAGCCGGTGGTTGCTGCAGCGCTTGTCCCCGCCCCGCGAGGCCGCCAGCGGACCCACCGGCGGCTCCGGTACGCCGAGTTCGGCCGCGAGGAACCGCAGCACCTCGCCCAGTTCCGCCGGCTGGGAATCGATCCCCAGATACAGCGGCTCCGGCGCCGCGGCCGCCGTCGTCAGGTGCACGATCGCCGCGGCCGCGTCATCCCGGTGGATGCGGTTGGTCAGCCGCGGCGGATCCGGAACCACCGCGGTCCCGTCGCGCACCTGGTCGATCAGCCGGGTGCGCCCCGGACCATAAATCCCGCCCAGCCGCAGCACGACAGCGGACGGCAGCCGCGCGTTCAGCAGCTCCTCCGCTTCGCGCAGGACCGCTCCGGTGGCCGACGTCGGCCGGGCCGGCGTGCGCTCGTCCACCTCGCCGCCGTCGTTCTCCCCGTACACCGCGGTGGAGGAGACGAACAGGAACCGCCGCGGCCGCACGTCGTCGCGCTCCAGCGCGTCCAGCAGGTTGGCGAGCGCGTCCACATACGCGGTGCGGTAGGCGGTTTCCGTCCGGGCGGCGGCCGCCGTCGCCAGAACCACGATGTCCGTGTCCGCCGGGACCGCGGGCAGTGGGCCGGCGAGGTCGACGGCGGCGCCCTCCAGCTGCGCGGGCAGTTTCTCCGGCGAGCGGCGCCAGCCCACCACGCGGCGGCCGTCCGCGGCGAACCGCAGGCCGGCCTCCGTGCCGAGATCACCGCAGCCGGCGATCAGCACCGTCATGACAGCACCGCCACGTCAGCGGGCCGCGTCGAGTTCGGCGAAGGTGGCATCGTCGAGGACCAGGTCCGCGGCGCCCATGTTCTCCTCCAGATGGGCAACGGACCCGGTGCCCGGGATCGGCATCATGACAGGAGAGCGGCGCAGCAGCCAGGCCAGCGCCACCTGGGACGTCGTGGCGCCCAACTGCTTGGCGGCCGCGTCCAGCGGTCCGCCCGGCTGCGCCAGCTCGCCCGCGGAAATCGGGGCCCAGGGAATGAAACCGATCCCGTTCGCAGTGGCGTAGTCCAGGACGTCCTCGGAGGTCCGGTCCGTCAGGTTGAAGCGGTTTTGCACGGTGGAGACGGTGAAGAATTCCCCGGCGGCCTTGAGCTGGTCCACGGTGACCTCGGACAGGCCCAGGGCCTTCACCTTGCCCTCCTGCTGCAGGTCGCGCAGCACGCCGAGCTGCTCCTCGGCGTTGACCTTCGGGTCGATCCGGTGCAGCTGGAGCAGGTCCAGTGCGTCCACCTTCAGCTTGCGCAGGCTCAGCTCCGCCTGCTGGCGCAGGTACTCCGGACGGCCGAGCGGGATCCACCGGTCCGGACCGGTGCGCGCGAAGCCGGCCTTGGTGGCGATCCGGACGCCGTCCGGGTACGGGTGCAGGGCCTCGGCGATGATTTCCTCGCTGATATCGGGCCCGTAGGAATCGGCGGTATCGATGAAATCCACGCCCAGCTCCACGGCACGGCGTACGACGGCGACGGCCTGGCTCCGGTCCGCCGGCTCGCCCCAGACTCCGTCCCCGACGATGCGCATGGCGCCGAAGCCCAGGCGGTGCACGGTTCCAAGGTCCTTCAGGTCGATGGTTGCTGACAACTGTGCGGGTCCTGCGTTGTGGCTGGTCATACCTGCGGCAACTTCGGGGGCGGGGTGGTTATTCCTGTGCTGCCGGTCTTTCACCCTACGACGTTTACTCTGTTCACGTCGGGGCCCTCTGGCGCTAGGCTGGGAAGCATCATTCAACTCCGTGCAGCACCGACACTGCGGAAGGACGCCCGATGGAGTTCAGCGACGTAAAGTGGAATGAAGAGGCCCGCGGGAAGATTCTGCAGGATGCGGACCGGGCCTTGCAGGACGCGGTGCGCGAGGCGGCATCGTCCATGCAGGACAGCGACCGGGACGGCATTTACCGGTTCCTGTTCGAAAAGCTCAAGGACCAGTTCGTCGACTTCCAGCCCGGACCCGATCTCAGCCACTATGCCGACGCCATTGCCAACGGCGAGTTGAAACCGGCAGATGGATAATCCGCCGGAAGGGAAGCTCAGAAGGGAAAACCAGTGAGCGAACAGAGACCGGAGCCGGACCAGCCGGAGGCAACGGACACTACACAGGAGCCGCCGAAGGCCGACGAACACACCGAAACACCGCACCCGCCCGGCGAGGTAGACGGCACGGGAGACAACCCACCGCTGCCCCGCGTCTGGCACTGACCTTCGACGGAGCCGCACTCTCGACCGATCCGCCGTGGACATCGTTGCTCAGAGGCCGCAGGAGTACCATGAAAGCGTGAGCCATCCCCCAGATGCCACACACGCGGTCTTCAACCAGCCGCCCCCGCGGACCAACATTAATGAGTTCACCGAGAACGAGGTCCTGGCGGAAATGGTGCGGACCGTCGGCGGCGCTACGGACACCAGTCAGCTGCAGCAGGTCGGAGCGTTGGTCGGTAAGGCGGATTTCCAGCACGCTGCCCGGCTGGCCAACACGCATCCGCCGGTCCTGCACACCCACGATATCTATGGCCACCGCGTGGACGAGGTGGAGTACCACCCGGCCTACCACCGGATCCTGGGCGACGCGGTTGCGGCCGGCGCCCACACGGCCGCCTGGAAAGAGCCAGGTCCCGGGGCGAGCGCGCATCGCGCCGCCGTCCTGATGCTGTTTGCCCAGGCCGAGCCGGGCCATACCTGCCCGATCTCGATGACGAATGCCGCCGTCGAACCGCTGCGGGCGGCCAGCCCGGGAATCGGCTGCAAATGGGTGCCCCGGCTGTACTCGCGCAGCTATGACCCCCGGCTGTCCCAGATCAAGGACAGCGCCCTGGTGGGGATGGCGATGACCGAGAAACAGGGCGGCTCCGATATCCGGGCCAGCACCACCATGGCCAGGCCGTCGCGGTATGAGCACCACCTGCTGACCGGCCACAAGTGGTTCTGCTCCGCGCCCATGTCCGATGCCTTCCTGGTCCTGGCCCACGAGTGCGATTCCCATGACGCCGGCTTCCGCGACCTGTCCTGTTTCCTGGTGCCGCGGGTGCTGCCGGACGATACCCGCAACGTTTTCCGGATCCAGCGGCTCAAGGACAAGCTGGGCAACCGGGCCAATGCCTCCAGCGAGGTGGAGTTCCACAACACCATTGGCTATCTGGTGGGGGAGCCGGGCCGCGGCATCCGCACCATCATGGGCATGGTGGCCCGCACCCGGCTGGACTGCGTGCTGGGCACCGCCGCCGGCATGCGGCAGGGCGTGGCGGAGGCCCTCTGGCACGCCCGGCACCGCGCGGCCTTCGGCCTGATGCTGGTGGAGCAGCCCGCAATGGCGGCGGTCCTTGCGGACCTGGCGCTGGAATACGAGGCGGCGCTCGCCACCAGCCTGCGCCTGGCCAGGGCGTACGACGACGGCGGCACGGCCGAGCGCGATTTCCGCCGTCTTGCCACGGCAGTGGCGAAATACTGGATCTGCAAGCGCGGGCCCAACCACGCGTTCGAGGCGCTGGAATGTCTGGGCGGCAACGGCTACACCGAGTCCTTCCCGCTGGCGATGCGCTACCGCGAGCAGCCGGTGCTGGCGATCTGGGAGGGGACCGGCAACGTCATTGCCCTCGACGTGCTGCGGGCCATGGCCACCGAACCGGCGTCTGTGGAGGCGTTCATGAAGGAAGTGCTGTCCGCCTCCGGGACCAACCCGGCGTTCGACAATTTCACCCGCGGACTGATCAAGCTGATCCGCGAGGTGCAGCAGTCGCCGTCCGACCATCAGCGTTCCGCCCGGCGGCTGACCGAGCAGCTGGCGCTCGCGCTGCAGGGTTCACTGCTCATCCGGTACAGCCCCGCGGCCGTTTCCGACGCTTTCATTGCCGCCCGGCTGGGACCGGAACGGTCCCTCGAATACGGCAACCTCCCGCCGTCGTCGGACCTGAAGGGGATCCTGGTACGGCACTGAGCCGAGGAGTGCGAGATGCAGGCATGGGTGCGCCGGTTCGAGGAAGTGGGCTTGGCGGATGCCGGCTCGGTCGGCGGCAAGGCAGCGAACCTCGGCGAGCTCACTAGTGCCGGGCTGCCGGTCCCACCCGGCTTCGTGGTGACGGGCCGGGCGTACCTGGATGCCCTGGACAAGGCCGGGATCCGCCGGAAAGTGATGGAGAAGTTCCTCGCCGCCAAGGCCGCCGCCGACGACCAGGACAGGCTCGCCGCCGCGGCGGCCGAACTGCGGGAGATGGTCCGCCGCGCCGACATCCCCGCGGACATCCGCGCAGCGGTCCTGGACGCCTACCACGCGCTCGGCACCGCCGAGTCGGTGGCCGTCCGGTCCTCGGCGACCGCGGAGGACGCCGCTGGCACCTCCTTTGCCGGCATGCACGACACCTTCACCAACGTGATCGGCGACGAGGCGGTGCTCGCCCGGCTGAGCGACTGCTGGGCCTCGCTCTTCGGGGACCGCGTGATCGCCTACCGCGCCAGCCAGGGCATGGATGAGGAGCCCGCGATCGCGGTGGCGGTCCAGGCCCAGATCCCCTCCGAGCGCTCCGGTGTCATGTTCACCGCGGACCCATCCACCTCGGACCGCTCCCGCCTGGTGATCGAAGGCGCGCTCGGCCTCGGCGAGGTGGTGGTTTCCGGGGCCGTGGAACCGGACACCTACATCGTCGCCAAGGACAGCCTGCGCGTGGTGTCCAGCCGGATCGGCCACCAGACGCACCAGCTGCTCCCCGGCGAGGGCGGCACCATCCGCCGGGTAGAGCTGGCCGACGCGGAGGCCGACGCCCGCGTGCTCGGCGACGCAGAGGTCCGCGAGCTGGCCGAGCTGGGCCTGAAGGTGGAGGGCCATTACGGCACGCCGCAGGACACCGAATGGGCCTATGCCGGCGGCCGGCTCTACCTGCTGCAGTCCCGGCCGGTCACCACGCTGCGTGGCGGGCAGCCGGCCGGCACGGTGCTGCTGCGAGGCCTGCCCGCCGCGCCCGGCAGGGCCTCCGGCCTGGTCCGCATCCTGCGCGAGCCCGCCGAGGGGAGCAGGCTGAAGAACGGCGAGATCCTCGTCGCCGAGATGACCAATCCGGACTGGGTCCCCACCCTGCGGCGCGCCGCCGCGGTGGTTACTGACGGCGGCGGCATGACCTGCCACGCGGCGATCGTCGCCCGCGAACTCGGCGTCCCGGCCATCGTGGGGGTCCGTACCGCCACCACCGTGCTGCGCGACGGCGAACTGGTCACGATCGACGGCGCCAAGGGCGAAATCGTCGAGGGTGAGGCCGCCGGCCCCGCGCCCGGGGCGACGGCCGCGCCCGCGGCGGGTGCCGACGTCGTTCCTTCCGCCCCGGCTCCCGCCGCGCCGGAACCGCTGGCCACCAAGCTCTATGTCAACCTGGCCATCGCCGAGCGCGCCGAGGCCGTGGCCGCGCAGGAGGTGGACGGCGTGGGGCTGCTGCGGGCCGAGTTCATGATCGCGGAGGCGCTGGGCGGGCTACACCCGCGCGAACTGCTGGGCCGCGGAGAGCGGGAGCAGTTCATCGGGAAGATGAGTGCCTCCCTGCTGACCGTCACAGGCGCCTTCAGTCCGCGCCCGGTGGTGTACCGGACCATCGATTTCCGCAGCAACGAATTCCGCGGCCTGGAGGGCGGGGAAAAGTTTGAGCCGGTGGAGAACAATCCGATGATCGGCTACCGCGGCGCGTACCGGTACCTCAAGGAGCCGGACCTGTTCGAACTGGAGTTGGAGCTGCTGGCACGGGTGCGCGAGCAGACGCCCAACCTGCACCTGATGCTGCCGTTCGTGCGGACTAAGTGGGAGCTGGAGGCCTGCCTGGAGCTGATCGACCGCAGCCCGCTGGGGCGCCAGCGCGGGCTGCACCGCTGGGTCATGGCGGAGGTCCCGTCCGTGGTGTACCGGATCCCGGAGTACGCGGCCATGGGCATCGACGGCGTGTCCATCGGCTCCAATGACCTGACCCAGCTCATGCTCGGCGTGGACCGCGATTCAGAGATCTGCGCCGAACTCTTCGACGAGTCCGACGCCGCGGTGCTGGACGCCATCTCGCGGATCATCACGGCCGCGCACGACTCCGGGATCACCGTCTCGCTCTGCGGCCAGGCCCCGAGCAACCGGCCCGAGTTCGCCGAGCTGCTGGTGCGGTACGGCATCGACTCGATCTCCGTGAACCCGGACGCCGCGGACCGCACCCGGCGCGTGGTCGCCGCCGCCGAACGCCGGCTGCTCGTCGAGGCCGCGCGGCGCGGTGTGCGCCCCTGACATCGACGAGGAAGCGCTCGGCGGCGGCGAACTTGCCTTACTTGGCCGAGTTCTCCAGTTCCTGGCCGGACAGCACCGCCAGGGCGCCGGTATCGACGTCCTCCGACGGGCCGTTGAGGTAGCGTTCCAGGCTGTCATCCATGGCATTGAGCCAGCGCGTGTGGTGCTTGGCGGCCATGGTTCCGGTCATCACGGAGCGGTGGGCCATGTCCCGGTAGCCCAGGATGTTCTCTTCCTTGTCCTTCATCCACCGCTTGAACAGGACGGCCACCTGGTCCAGGTCGAACTCCGGGTAGTCGGTGAGCGAGATCAGTTCGCGCAGGTACTCGGTCTGGAAGTCCGCTTCCGCGTCATGCGAGTCGAGGGTGGCAAAGCGGTCCAGCCAGCTCCGGATGTCCGCCTCGCGTTCCTCGGCGGAGGGCAGCTCGATGCGACCGAGCATCACGTCGCGGGCGAACCAGGCCTGCGCATCGAACATGTTGAAGGTGTAGTACTGGTCCTGCGCGCCGAGGTAGAAGAGGTTCGTGTTGCCCTGCCAGACCACGCCCTTGTAGAGGTTGCCGGGGTAGAGCACGTTCTTCGACTTCAGCGAGAGCTCGTCGGGCAGGAACGGGTACTTGTGCTGGTACCCGGTGCACAGCACGACGGCGTCGAAGTCGCCGGTGGTGCCGTCGCTGAAGTGCGCGGTCCGGCCGTCGAAGCGGGTCACCAGCGGGCGCTCCTGGGCCGATTCCGGCCAGTCGAAGCCCATCGGCTGGCTGCGGTAGCTGAAGGTGACGGACTTGGCGCCCATCTTGTGGGCCTGCATGCCGATGTCTTCGGCGGAGTAGCTGGCACCGATCAGCAGCATGTCCTTGCCGGCGAACCGCTCGGCGCCGCGGAAATCGTGGGCGTGGAGGACTTCGCCGGGGAAGGTGTTGATGCCCTCGAATTCGGGGACGTTGGGGAAGCTGAAGTGGCCGGTCGAAACGACAAGCTTGTCGAAGACATGGTCGGTGGTCTCACCGGTGATGAGATTCTCCACGGTCAGCGTGAATTCCTGGGCCTTTTCGTCATAGGAGACCCAGCGGGCCGCGGTGCTGAACTGGATGTACTTGCGCACATCCGACTTTGCAACGCGTCCCTGGATGTAATCGAAGAGCACTGCGCGCGGCGGGAAGGAAGAGATCGGGCGGCCGAAATGCTCGTCGAAGGTGTAGTCGGCGAATTCCAGGCATTCCTTGGGGCCGTTGGACCACAGGTGCCGGTACATGCTGCTGTGCACCGGCTCGCCGGCGGCATCGAGGCCGGTCCGCCAGCTGTAGTTCCACTGGCCGCCCCAGTCCGGCTGCTTTTCAAAGCACATGATGTCCGGGATTCCGGCTCCAAGCTGGCGGGCCGATTCGAAGGCCCGCAGCTGGGCCATGCCGCTGGGGCCGGCACCAATGATTCCGACGCGGATTGACATGTTTGCTCCTCATCCATTGGATCTTTCGTGGCCGGGCTCGGCTCCGGAGACCGTTCAAAAAAGGCCGTTGCCCAAGGGCGACGGCGAAGGCGCAAATATTGCGCAGGCGACACACGCGGTGCAATGGCACCGGATTCTGCGGCTCGATCCCTGGGTGGGAGAGGTGCGGCATGTGCGGCGGGCAGGTAAATGGACCTGCCATGGCGATTCCGGGCGGCTCCCCGAAGATCCAATAACGACGGCGAGCCTGTTCTCTATGTGAACAGTTGAGGATGATTGTGTCAAAACGGCCGTTGCTCCGGAGCGTTTATCCGGCGGCCTCCGGGCGCCGCAGTTTCTGCGTGATCCGGTGCGCCTCCTCGAGCAGCAGCTGGCCCATGAATTTCTGCCGTTCGGGCGTGAACCGCGGTTCGATCCCGGTCAGGGACAGCGCCCACGCGGGCCGGTTGGCGCGGTCGAAGATGGCTGCTCCCATGCCCCAGCTGCCCTCCAGGATCAGGCCCGGGTTGACCGCATACCCCACCTTCCGGGCCCGCTCCAGGTTGGCGCGGATCGCGGCGGCGGAGTGCTGCTGGCCCCAGCGCTCGATGAACGCCTCGTCCTGGACGAGCAGCTGCTCCACTTCCTCCTCCGGCAGGTAGGCCATGATGGCCAGCCCAGCGGAGGCGACGCCGAGCGGGAACCGCACGCCCTCATGCAGCACGAAAGAGCGGATCGGGAAGCTGCCTTCCTCCCGCATCAGGCACACCGTCTCGGCGCCGCGGCGGATGGAGAGGAAGGCGCTTTCACCGGTCTCGTCCGCCAGCCGCTGGAGGCTGGGGCGGGCCAGGTCCTCGATCGGATACCGCTGCGCGGCGACGGTGCCCATGACGAAGATCTCCGGACCGAGCAGCCAGCGGTTTGTCATCGCGTCGTGGTCCAGCAGGCCCTCGGCCGCCAGCGAGGTCAGCAGCCGGTGCACCGTGGGCCGGGTGAGCCCGGAGTCCCGCACGATCTCCGCCAGCGCGCTGCCCTGCGGGTGGCGGGCGACCAGGCGCAGCAGCGAGGCGATGCGGCTGACCACCTGCGCCCCCTGCACGGGTCCCTTCTCCGCTGCCATACCGTCACACTCCTGTCATCTTGTCCACAATATGGATACCGCTGATTCTACTGTTCACGCTGTGGAAGCTTCAAGGAGGTTCAGGCGGCAGCTATTGACGCATATTTCCCGCGGTTACTACTGTCTCAGGAAACACAGAGCAGTCCACAACGTGGATATCGACGACTCAACGAGGAGGACCAGATGTCGAAGGTGCAGAGCAGTGCGGCCGCAGCCCTGGCCGACGTCCTGCGGGACGGCATGGTGCTGGCGGTGGGAGGCTTCGGCCTCAGCGGGATTCCTGCGGACCTGATCGAGGCGGTGCGGGATTCCGGCGTGAAGGACCTGACCGTGGTGTCCAACAACATGGGCGTGGACGGCAAAGGCCTGGGCATCCTGCTGGAAGCCGGACAGGTGCGCAAGGTGATCGCGTCCTATGTGGGGGAGAACAAGCTGTTCGCGGAGCAGCTCCTCGCCGGCCGGCTGGAGATTGAGTTCAACCCGCAGGGTACCCTCGCGGAGCGGCTGCGCGCCGGCGGCGCCGGCATCCCCGCCTTCTACACCAAGACCGGGGTGGGCACCTTGATCGCCGAGGGCAAGCCGCACGCCGAGTTCGACGGCATCACCTACGTCCAGGAGCGCGCGATCATCGCGGACGTCTCCCTGGTCCGGGCCCATCTGGCGGACACCACAGGCAACCTCGTCTACCGCTACACCGCCCGCAATTTCAACCCGGTGGTCGCCACCGCCGGCAAGGTCACCATTGCCGAGGCCGAGCGCATCGTCGAACCCGGGGACATCGATCCCAACCTGGTGGTCACCCCCGGCGTCTACGTGCAGCGGCTGGTCCAGGCCAGTGCCCGGCCGAAGGACATTGAACAGCGCACGGTGCGTCCCGCCCGGGACACGGTGCCGGCCTAGGGAATCTTGAGGATTAAGGAGCAGAACCATGGCATGGACACGAGATGAGATGGCCGCGATCGCGGCTGCGGAACTGAACGACGGCGACTACGTCAACCTGGGCATCGGCATCCCCACCCTGGTGGCCAACAACCTGCCCGAGGGCGTGCAGGTGACCCTGCAGAGCGAAAACGGGCTGCTGGGCATGGGCCCGTTCCCCTACGAAGGCGAAGAGGACGCGGACCTGATCAACGCCGGCAAGCAGACGGTCACCGTGCTGCCCGGCGGCTCGATCTTCGACTCGGCCACCTCCTTCGGCATGATCCGCGGCGGCCACGTGAAGGTCGCGATCCTCGGGGCGATGCAGGTCTCCGGTGCCGGCGACCTGGCGAACTGGACGATTCCCGGCAAGATGGTCAAGGGCATGGGCGGAGCCATGGACCTGGTGGCCGGCACGCCGCGCGTCGTGGTGCTGACCGAGCACATCGCCAAGGACGGCAGCCCGAAGATCGTCAACGAGTGCAGCCTGCCGCTGACCGGCCTCGGAGTCGTCAACCGCATCATTACGGACCTGGCGGTTTTCGACGTCGTCGACGGCGCCGGTCTGGTGCTCACCCAGCTGGCCCCGGGCGTGAGCGTTGAGGAACTGCGCAGCAAGACCGAATCGGCCTTCACTGTGGCGGCCGAACTGGAATCCGACCTGGAAGAGGTGCCCGTATGAGCCTGAAAGAACAATTCGGCAAGGACGTCCTGCTGACCGGGTGGGGACACTCCCGCTTCGGCAAGCTGGCCGAGGAGACCCTGGAATCGCTGATCGTCCAGGTGGCCTCCGAAGCCATCGCGAACTCCGGCGTCGAGCCGGGAGAGATCGACGAGATCTATCTGGGCCAGTTCAACTCCGGCATGCTGCCGCTGGCCTTCACCTCCTCGCTGGCGCTGCAGACGGACCCGGCGCTGGCGAATGTGCCGGCCACCCGGGTGGAGAACGCCTGCGCTTCCGGGTCGGCCGCCCTCCAGCAGGGTGTGAAGTCCCTGCTGGCCGGCACCGCCCGGACCGTGCTGGTCATCGGCGCGGAGAAGATGACGCATGCGCCCTCTGAGGTGGTCGGCTCCGCCCTGCTGGGCGCCGACTATGACATGGCAGGAAAGCACTCCACCACCGGTTTCACCGGCCTGTTCGCCGAGGTCGCCAAGCACTACGAAAAGTGCCACGGCGCCGTCGGCGACGTGCTCGGCTCCATCGCGGCCAAGAACCACCGCAACGGTGTTGCCAACCCCTACGCCCAGCTGCGCAAGGACCTGGGCGAGGAATTCTGCCGCACCGTCTCGGACAAGAACCCGATGGTGGCCGATCCGCTGCGCCGCACCGACTGCTCGCCGGTGTCCGACGGCGCCGCCGCCATCGTGCTGTCCACCGCACCTGGCGCCGGGGCCGCGACCGATCCGGTGCGGCTGGCCGGCTTCGGCCACGCCAACGATTTCCTGCCCGCCGACCGGCGCGATCCGATGGCCTTCGAAGCCACGCGCGCAGCCTGGCAGCGCGCCCTGGCGATGGCCGGCGTCGGACTCGACGAACTGGACTTCGCCGAGCTGCACGACTGCTTCACCATCGCCGAACTGATGCTCTATGAAGTCATCGGCCTGGCCCCGGCCGGCGAGGGCCGCCGGGCGATTGAGGAAGGCTGGGTCTACCGGGACGGCAAGCTGCCGGTCAATGTCTCCGGCGGACTGAAGGCCAAGGGCCATCCGGTCGGCGCCACCGGCGTCTCCCAGCACGTCATCTCCGCCATGCAGCTCACGGGCACCGCCGGTGAGATGCAGCTGCCCCGGGCGCGCCGGGCGGCTGTGCAGAACATGGGCGGCGTCGGCATCGCCAACTACACGAGTATCCTCGAAGCCGTCTGACCCTCCGGTTCGCTCCGCAGCACATGCCCGTCTGAGCGCTCATTCGGGCGTGTGCTGTTGAGTCACCGGCGGGAGTTCAGCCAGCAACTCCACGTTGACGCGCAGGAGGATGCGGCGGATGTCCTCCGGGGCGACCGCCGGGTAGAGGATGCGGCGGGCTTCCGCGTACGGCGGATTGTCCACGGTGCCCATCTCCAGGAGCTTCTGCACGCGCTCCTGGACGGAGTTGTGGGCATTGTCGGCGATTTTCACCAGGGCGGCGTCGCAGTCGGCGGCAATGTACCGGATGCCGTCCAGGTAGTCGGCGTGGTGGTGAAGGTTCTTGGACAACCTCTCGATGATGCGCACCGCACGATCGCTGAGACCGCGCTCGCGGAGTTCCTCGAGGGTGGTTTCGGTGTCTTCGACGACGTCGTGGAGATAGCCGGCGATCCGGATGTCGTCGTCAAAATCGGCCAGTGCATCGCCGACCGACTTGACGTGTTCGACGTAGTCGACACCTGCCTTGTCCGTCTGCCCGGCGTGCTTGGTCCGGGCCAGTTCAAGGGCGTCCTGCGGCGTGAACTTCTGCTCGGTCATATCTGGATAGTAGGCGGGTGTCGGAGCGGTGGGAATGGGCAGCCAAGATTACCTGCAGCGGAGCGGAAACCGGATCTCGGAATCGTTTCGAATCGGCGCCCTTTCCGTCACAGTTTTCAGCTACGGCGGCACCCGCCCGGCCGGCCCCGCCCGGATTGCTCATTTTCTGGCAAATGCGACGGCGGAAATTGGGCGTGTTGCCGCAACACGCCGGATTTCCGGCTGAGAAGGTGAGCAGATTCGGCCAGCGGGCATCTCAGCGGCGGCCTCGGCGACAGCTAGCTCCGCGCGGGCACCCGGCTGGCAAACAGCGCGTAGTGCACCAGCCCGGCGATTGCCGCCCCGACGATCGGCGCCAGGATGAACACCCACAGCTGGCCCCAGGCCCACCCTCCGGCGTAGATGGCGGTGGCGATGGAGCGGGCCGGGTTCACCGAGGTGTTGGTGATCGGGATACTGATCAGGTGGATCAGCGTCAGGGTCAGGCCGATGGTCAGGCCCGCGAAACCGGCGGAGGCGCGGCGGTCAGTGACGCCGAGGATGACGAAGAGGAAGACCGCGGTGAGGATGACCTCGGCCAGGATGGCGGAAACCAGGTTGAAGCCGCCGGGGGAGTGCTCCCCGAAGCCGTTGGCCGCGAAGCCGGCCTCCTGGGCGTTCTGCAGGAAGCCGTCCGGCCCGCCGGCGGCAATGGCGAACAGCAGGGTGGAGGCCAGCGCGCCGCCGACGATCTGGGCGACGATGTAGCCGATGGTGTCCTTCCACTCGAACTGCCGGCCGACGGCCAGGCCAATGGTCACGGCCGGGTTGAAGTGGCCGCCGGAAATGTGGCCGACAGCGTAGGCGCCGGCCAGGACCGTGAGGCCGAAGGCCAGGGCGACCCCGACAAAGCCGACGCCCAAGGGGTTGCCGTCCTGATAGGGGAAGTTGGCGGCGAAGATGGCCGTGCCGGCGCCGCCGAAGACAAGTATGAAAGTGCCGAGGACCTCCGCGCCGAGCCGTGCAGCCAGGGAGGGGCTGACTTCCTGGGCGGGGGCGGTGGGTGCTGCGGGGTTCTGACGTCTGGCCATGGGAATGCTTTCGCCTAGCGGGGAAGCCGGATTGCCTCCCCTGGGGGAACCAAATTCACGATGTGATGCAAATCACAAAAATTCCACGAGGATGCAAAAACTCGGTTGGCACAAATTCCACAACGCTGGCGGCAGGCGGACTGCCGCCTAGGGTCGATTCTACGCATCGGACCGGGGAATACCTTGCGCCGGAGTGGGTGCGACAAATGGCCCACGTCACAGCCCGAGTCGAGGTGGAAAATAACGTTTGCAAGGGAAAGGTTGTTACCAAGTCTTAATAATCGCATTTACCTGGGCCGCGAGGAGGGGATAAAATTCTTGGCGAACAGCTTGGGGAACACTGTGGTTCGGCAACACGCCGCCTCCTGTTTGCCTGCTGTTCGGAAAGAGTCTGCTTTCATAGGTCCTAATGGATCGGAAAGCAGAGAGCCTAGCCAGAAGGTCATAATGGACTTCAAAACGGCCGAACATCCGCGGCCGAATCATTTCATTCTGCACATGAGCGACACGCATTTTGTGGGTGGCTCGGAAAATCTCTATGGCGCCGTGGACAGCGAAGCGCGTCTGGCCCAGATCTTCGATGAGCTTGAAGCCTCCGCCGCCCGGCCCGAGGCAATCGTCTTCACCGGTGACCTGGCGGACCAGGGCGAGCCGGAGGCGTACACCAAGCTGCGCGCCGTCGTCGAGCCGGCCGCCGAGCGGCTAGGCGCCCAGGTGATCTGGGCAATGGGCAACCACGATAACCGTGAAAACCTCCGCTATGGCCTTCTGGACGAGCCGCCGGAGATGACTCCGCTGGACCGAACGTACGACGTCGGCGGGCTGCGGGTGATCACGCTGGATTCCACCGTGCCGGGTTACCACCACGGCGAGATCTCGCCCGAGCAGCTGGAGTGGCTAGCGGCCGAGCTGGCCGTGCCCGCCCCCGACGGCACCATCCTGGCGCTGCACCACCCGCCGGTGCCGATGATCCAGGATCTGGCCGTGCTGGTGGAGCTGCGCGAGCAGTCCGCGCTGGCGGAGGTCGTGCGGGATTCGGATGTCCGCCTGATCCTGGCCGGTCACCTGCACTATTCGACGACTGCGATGTTCGCCGGGGTTCCGGTGTCCGTGGCGTCCGCGACCTGCTACACGCAGGACCTCAATGTTCCGGTGGGTGCCTCCCGCGGCCGTGACGGCGCGCAGGCGTTCAACCTGGTGCACGTGTACGAGGACACCGTGGTTAACTCGGTGGTCCCGATCGGCACCTATGACACCGTTGGCCAGTACGTCTCCGCCGAGGAGACGGAGAAGCGGCTGACCGCGGCCGGCATGCGGATCGAGGATGCGCCCCGCCGCCGGGCCGTACAGCCGGCACCGGCTGCCGCCGCCCCAAAGCCGGCGGTTGCGAAGCCGGCCGTCGCCGAGCCGGCGCAGCAGCTGGCCACGGTCTAGCGGAAGGCGGGTACCGCCGTCGTTATTTCGACGGCGGTTCCGCCGGTGCCCGGTCTAGCGGAGTTTGTACCGGGCCACCAGTGTGATCATTGCGCCGGCAACGACGGCGAACACTGTCACGGTCAGGAACTCCGCCCGTGTGACCAGCATGGTCAGCGTGGCCGCGGCCAGGAGCACCGCGGAGAGAACCAGGAGCTCGAGAACCGTAGCCGCTGCCTCTCCGGCGCGGGCTGCCTTCCCGCCGCTGGTCACCGCCGGAAGAACGACGGCGGCCCCGGCCACCGCGGCGAACGTCACCAGGCCGGGAACAGTGGACAGGAACGTCACGGCGCCCCAGAGGATCCGCGCGGGCCATTCCAGCGCCCACACAGCCAGGCCGTCCTGGGCCCATTGCGGGCCGGCGTCGAACGGGCCGGCGGCAAGCTCCGGATGGGCGATGAAAACATACCGCCAGCCGACCACCAGGCCCACCAGCAGCAGCATCACCAGCAGCCGGTCCGGCAGGGGCTCCGGGAGCAGGACCCGCCGGCGGCGGACCGTCATCCAGACAAAGAGCAGACAGCCCGCGGCCAGGATAAAGCCAGCCGCCAGGTAGGCGGTGTACAGCGGAACCAGGGCCGCCCAGCCCAGCAGGTTATGGAGGTCTGCGCACTGCGGGACGGCATGGCCGAAGGCCAGCCACAGCCAGAAGAGAGCCGAAGCGGCCACCACTGCGATCCTGCTGATCCGGGACCGCAGGCCCGCGGCTTTCTGCAGCAGAATGCCGGTGCTGTAGGCGCCGGCTCCGGTGAACAGCAGCATGAACAGAAGGGCGATGCCGAAACCGGCACCGTCTGACTGCACCTGGTCGCAGGAACCGAAAAGGCAGGAGAAGACGCCGGCGAAATTCTCCGCAGCACGCCCAAGTGAATCCAGGATCACTAACTACCCCCGAAAATTATTGTGGGCCGGGCAAGTGCCCGGCCCACAACCTCGTCCCCCAACAAGTGTCCCCATCTGCTCCAGTGGACGCCTCTAGGCTAAGCGGCCCGGAGAACGGTTTAACGCAAGATTTTGGCAAGATTCGTACAAGAAACAGGCGGGGTGAATCCGGCCACCGCTGGTACGTTGGAATCCGACGGTGGAGGCAGCATGATCAAGGACGAGCCGGCCGGGGCCGGGTGGAGCCGGGAGGTCCTGGACTTTATCGACGCCTGCCGGTTTCCGCGGCTTGGAGGCATCCGGATCTCCGAGGCCTTCGCGGAGGACCACAGGGCCTTCATCGACGTGACCGCTGACTATATCTCGCGTCGCGGGCGGCGGATTCCGGTCCGCGTCTACTGGGTGGACACCGGTGGCTCCAGGTCCCAGCGGATTTCCCTCCGGGGCAGGGGCGCGCCGCTGAAGGCCGGTGCGGCCTGCTTCTCCCGGCTCGCGCTGCGGGCGGGCCTATTGCTGGAGCGGAAACGGGCAGCCAGCGCCCTGCGCGCCGCGGTAACCGTCTGCTTGACGGCAACGATTGCCCGGAACCGGCTGGTGGCGGACTATCTGGGTGTGGTGCTGGAGGACGTGAAGCTGTCCGCCGAGCTGATGCAGATCGGGATTGATGACGGGTTCAGCGTGGCCGAGAGCCGAGCGAAGATCGCCGCCAACCGGGCCATGGCCGTGGCCACGCTGAATGATCTGGCGCATGTCCACTCAAGCGGGAAATCCTGACGTCCCGTTTGAGTGGAAATGCTAGGCGGCCAGTTCGAAGGCCGGGTTCGGCTTAATGATGCGCAGCCGGTAGCTGCTCTGGTCAGGGTCGACGGCGGGCGGCAGGTGGCGCGTCCTGGAGCAGGAGTGCAGTGCTGCCAGCGCCTCCGGCTCCACGTGGGCATGGCTCAGGTCGAAGACCAAGGCCATGTTGGAAAGCAGTGAGTTGACCCGTTTAGCCACGACGTAGAGGGCCTGAATGCTCCTGTGGGTCACGTTGCCGCGGACTTCAATGTTCGCGGAGACACCGTCCAGATCGAGGCGGACAAGAACACGGAGTTTATGGTTCATTATCTTCATTCCGGGAGTTTGGGCGGCCACGCCGTTGTGACCGCAATAAACCTTACGGGAGAAATGTGACCTCCGCAACACGGGATTTCATCGATCCGTCCTGTGACGGCTCCGGTTACTCCGCAGGTGCATCCATCGGCTGGCCTGCCGGCTCGTCCGCCGGCAGCTCGAAGTCGTTGAGTCGCACGATGGCCCAAGGGCCCGCATCATCCACTGATGTCGGTTCTATATCCCGCAGTGAAACAGCCTTCAGGGCACTGACAATGTGCGCCGTTTCCGTGGAATCGACGTACGCGGTCTTCATGAGCTCCCAGCTGCCCTCCAAGAGTTCCGGGTTGTCCAGCGCTTCGGCCAGTTGTACTCCGTCGAGGTTCTGGCGACTCCGGAAGACGCGCAGAGGCAGGGGTTCGCCCTGCTTTTCGGAACGCTTCACCGCCGCAAAATAGCTGCCTGTTTCAGTCATGCGTCGAGTCTAGGCCGTCCTTGGTGTCGTAGCCAGCAGGGGGATCAGGCAGTGATTGCCGCGGCGAAGCGGCGCGCCGTGGCCCTGGATCCGGGGTCGGCGGTGCGCCGAGCCGCGAAGGCCGAGTCCGAGCGGTATGTGTCGTGTCGGCCGGCGCCGGACACCAGGGTCTGGGTGACCGGGCTGCTGCCGGTCACCCAGGGCGTGGCCGTGCACGCCGCCCTGACCCGGCACGCGGACACCCTGCGCGCCCGGGGGATGCCCGGGGGCGGGGGCAGATCATGGCCGACACCCTGGTCGAACGCGTCACCGGCCAGGCCGCCGCGGCGGACGTGGATGTGGCGGTGCAGCCGGTGATGACCGACCGGACCCTGTTCGCCGGGGACAGTGAACCGGCCTGGCTGGAAGGCTACGGCACGCTGCCGGCCGAATGGGCCGCACCCGGCTCAACCCCGAACAGCCCGGCGGGGGGGCCAGTGTGGCGACGGCGCGTCAGCCGCGTCCGGCGCGTCCGGCGGTTCCGGCACCCGGGAGCTGGTGGGGATGGATTCGCGGGCCCGGCTGTTCCCGGCCGGGCTGCGCCGGCTGCTGGTGATCCGGGACCGGTGCCGAAACGGTCCCCGGCGTCCGGCATACCGTCAAAACCACCACCCCCACCGGCCACACCTATTACTCGACCGCACCCCCGCTGCCCGGAACACCTGCAGCCCGAACACCGGCCCGAAGACCAATAGCCGCAGCGCCAATGTCTGGGACCACCGGGCCGAAACCTTAATGGCCCCAGCCGGCACCCATCTGTCGTGGGCTTGGCCCGATCGACGTTGTCTGGGCAGCCTGAGCAGCGCTTTTCAGGTGCGGGGAGGTGGGCATGCCCTGCGCGGACGCGGGCATGCCCGGGCAGGGGGACTTAGCCCTCGCAGTCGAGGCAGTAGGTCATGCCGTTCTTCTCACGGGCTTTCTGGCTGCGGTGCCGCACCAGGAAACAGGAGGCGCAGGTGAACTCGTCGGCCTGCATCGGAATGACCCGTACCTGGAGCTCTTCGCCGGACAGGTCTGCCCCCGGCAGATCAATGCCTTCGGCGGTGTCGTTTTCGTCCACGTCCAGGACGGCGGTCGGCGTACCCTTGCGGGCGGACTTCAGTTCCTCAATGGAGTCGGTTCCCTCGTCCTCGTTGCTGTTCCGGGGTGCGTCGTAGTCGGTTGCCATTACGGCTTGTCGTCTCCTTGTAGTCGAAATGCTGTCGAAGCATTAGACATCCCTGAGGCGAAAAGTGCAACAGCTTGTTGCTAATCTCACTAAGCGGCGAGTCCCATGGCCGCTGGCGAGGGGGCGATGTGCGCGGGCTCGAGGATGGTCAGCAGGTATTCGGCTCGTGACGGATCAATGGCGGCGGGCAACCGCCCGGCTGCCGAGCAGGCCTGCAGTTGTGCCAGGGCTTCCGGCTGGACCCGCGCCTCGCTGATGTCGAGCAGCAGTTCCAGGCCGGGGACAATCGAGTTCGCCCGCTTGGCGACAACATACAGGGCTTGGATGCTCCTGCTGCTGACGTGCCCGCGGACAGCAATCCGGGCAGATCCACCATCGAGGTCCAGGCTTACCAGTACGCGCAGTTTGTGATTCATGATTCTTCGTCCTTGAAGTTTCATCGGCGTCAGTGGTTCAAACGCATGCCACAGTACGGGCAGAAATGTGATGCACGCAACATTGGGAGTCATGTGCTGACTTATAGGCCGTAAACCATTGGCAGCTCTTGACGCATCCGGCGGGCCAAAGGTATTCGTGCTGTTCGGCGACAAAATTGGACCCTTCGGCGACTGCGGCCGCCGTCGGACAGAATTCCCGACCGTTCGGTCCGGGGCTGTGGCAAAATAAACGGGGTCCTGTGACCGGCTGCATAGCGGCGCCGGCGATTGGGTGCAGGGCTTCTCCCACCGAAAATCACGTTAGGAATCTGTTGGCGTATGGCCACAAACAATAATCCCCCCGCGGGAGAGCCGGTCCTGTCGATGATCGACACGGACGGGGGCGCTCCGGCCAAATGGAAGGTCATTGGTCCCGGTCTGGTCGTCGCCGCCACCGGCGTTGGTGCGGCGGATATGGTCGCCACCCTCGTTGCCGGTTCCCGCTACGGCTATGCGCTGTTCTGGGCGGTAATCGTCGGCGTCATCCTGAAGATCGTCCTGGTTGAAGGCGCTGGGCGCTACACACTGGCCACCGGCAAGACCATCTTCGAAGGCTGGCGCACGCTCGGGCGCTGGACCACCTGGTACTTCGGTCCCTACATCATGATCTGGGGCTTCGTCTACGGCGCGACGGCGATGTCCTCCGCCGCGCTGCCGCTGGCCGCGCTCTTCCCCGGCGTGCATCTGACCATCTGGGCAGTGCTGATGGGGGTGGCCGGCTTCATCATGGTGTGGTTCGGCAAGTACGCCTTCTTCGAGAAGATCACCGCGGTGCTGGTGGGCATGATGTTCGTGACCGTCGTCGGCCTGGCCGTCATCGCCGTGCCGAACATCCCGGCCATGCTGGGCGGCCTGGTGCCGACCATCCCCGAAGGCGGCGTCCTCTATACCCTGGCTCTGGCCGGCGGCGTCGGCGGCACCATCACCCTGGCCGCCTATGGCTACTGGCTGCGTGAAAAGGGCTGGTACACGCCCAAGTGGATGCGCGTCATGCGGATCGACAACACCATGGCCTATGTGATGACGGGCATCTTCGTGATCGCCATGCTGATCGTCGGAGCCGAGGTTGTCCAGGCGGCAGGTGTGTCGCTGAGCGCCGGTGACAAGGGCCTGCTGGACCTGACCGAGGTGCTCAAGGACCGCTACGGCGACTTCATCGGCACCTCCTTCCTGGTGGGCTTCTGGGCCGCGTCCTTCTCCTCGGTGATCGGCGTGTGGAACGGCGTGAGCCTGATGTTCGCCGACTTCTGGGGCAACATCCGCGGCAAGGAATCCGGCCACCCGGATACCCGCATCGGCGGCAAGTACTTCAAGTTCTATGTCTTCTGGCTGACCTTCCCGCCGATGATCCTGTTTGCCCTGGGCCAGCCGATCGGCCTGATCCTGGCCTACGGTGTGCTCGGCGCGCTGTTCATGCCGTTCCTGGCGCTGACGCTGCTGGGACTGCTCAACGGCAGGCGGGTGCCCAAGGAATGGGCCAACCGGCTGCACACCAATATTGCCCTGGGCATCTGCGCCATCTTGTTCGGCGTCCTGGGCGTGCAGCAGTTGGTGAAGGCTGTGGCGCCGCTGTTCGGCGGCTAGCAGTCGCACCGGCGCTCAGTGGAAGTTCGACGGCGGGAGGGACACCTTGGGTGCCCCTCCCGCCATCGTCTTGTTCACCGTCGTCTTGTTCATCACGTTTGGCTATCTTTTCCTTAGGCAACCAACCTGCCGGCCAGAAACTGTCACTGCTGCATGCGACGATTATCCCGTCAATCTCCTCCGATCCTGGGAGGAAAGAAGCAAGGCCGTTTCATCACTTTGCGCCCCGCAACGCGGGGCCTTGCCAGCATGCCGAACGAAGTCTCGCACTGACTATTAGAGGGGAATCCGATGGGAAAGATTTTCAATCCGCCGCCGTCCTGGCCGCAGCCGCCGGCAGGGTGGACGCCGCCGCCCGGCTGGGAGCCGGACCCGGCGTGGGGGCCGGTGCCGGAGGGTCACCAGTTGTGGATTGAGGAGGACCAGAACTTTCCGGTGGCCGGCTTTGCCGCTCCGGGCGGGATAATTCCGGGCGGGATAATTCCGGGCGGCCCGGCACCGATGGGCGGGGCGTCCGGCAATGCCTCCGGCTCCTACCGGGCTCCTGACTACCCGGCTCCCAGCTATCCGGGCACGGCTCACCCGGCGTCCGGCTACCCGTCGTCCTCTTACCCGGGCGCCGGCTACCCCGGCTTGCCCGGAGCTCCTGCGCCGGCACCCAAGTCGCCAGGCAAGGGCCTGGCCATCTCCGCCCTGGTCGTGGCCATCGTGGCCCTGGTGCTGTGCTGGATTCCGTTCATCAACTTCTTTGCCTTCTTCCTGGGCCTCGTGGCCCTGGGCCTGGCCATCGCCGCGCTGGTCATCACCGTCCGGCGGAAGTCCACCGGCCGCGGCTTGGCCATCGCCGGCGGCTCCATCGCCCTTGTCTCCCTGATCGGCGTCGTCATCACCCAGCTGATCGTCATGGCTGCGCTCAACGACGTCAGCGCCACCCTGGAAGACTCCGTTGACGGCGAACGCGCCCAGACCGCAACCGAGCAGGAGGAGGTCGCTTCCGCGGTGCTGACCCCCATCGGCCAGTCCGCGCCCGTCAGCAGCAACTACGAAGTCACCGTGTCCGAGGTCGTGCTGAACGCCAACGAGCGGCTCGCCGCCGCAAACATGTTCAACGAACCACCGGTCGGCCAGTACGTCGCGGTGCAGCTGGATGTCACCTACGTCGGCACCGAGGAGGGGGATCCCTGGCTGGACCTGTCCCCGACGTTCGTGGGCTCGGATGCCCGGCAGTACTCCGCCACCGCCTGCATGGCCACCACCGAGATGCCGTCCTTCGACGTGCCGACCCTGGAGAACTCCGGCAGCGGTACGTACCAGGAGTGCTTCGATGTACCGGCGGACGCGATTGACGGCGGCAAAATCTTCGTCGAGTCGGATTCCTTCGGGGACGAAGGCCGGGTCTACTGGGCCATCCGGTAACCTCACCTTTCCGGCGGGAATCAAAGCGTACGACGGCGGGTGCCCACCCGCCGTCGTACGCTTTCCTTTTCTGCGCGCAGGTCAGTCGCTGGCCGGGCGTTCCTGCAGCACCCACCCGTTGCCGTCCGGATCGCTGAAGAAGACGAACGAGTTCCAGGGGCCGCCGTGCCCGTCGATCCAGTCCCCGTTGTCGAAGTGCCGTACAGCGGTGGCGTCGACGCCGCGCTCGACCAGCTCGGTGCGGGCGGCATCGATATCATCGACCACCAACTGCACGCCCTGCAGCGTTCCGGGCGCACTGGTGGTTCCGGAGCCCAGCACGATCGAGCAGCCGGAGCCGGGCGGGGTCAGCTGCACGAAACGCAGCTTGTCATCGACTGTCGTGTCCAGATCGACCGTGAAACCCGCTTTCTCGGAGTAGAACGCCTTGGCCCGGTCCACATCGGCGACCGGTACCGGGATGACTTCGATTTTCCAGTCCATGAGTGCAACCTTGCCACTTGGGGCTTCCGGCGGGAATGCCCCTTGACCTGCGCTTCGGAGGAGGGACAGGCTGGAACCGGCACGGGCAGGCGCAGCAGGAAGGGGCAAGGATGACCCACAGGAACAAGACGCCGGAGGACCTGGGCATCGACCTGACGGAAGGCAAGCCGCAGCAGCTGTACCGTTGGTTCCTGGCCTGCCTGCTCTTCGCCCGTCCCATCCAGCAGGACATTGCGGCCAACGCCTACACGCTGCTGATCCAGCGCGGCTTCACCAGTCCGAAAAAATTCGGGCCCGTCGGACGAGAGCCGCTGCGCCGGATCCTGGACCATGCCAAGTATTCGCGCTACGACTACGTCACCACGGACGAACTGCACGAGGTGATGGCCCAGGTGATCGAGCGCTACGGCTCGGTCAACCGCATGGTCAAGGGCGCCGCATCCGCCGAGGACCTGCGGGAGCGGCTGCTGGAATTCAAGGGCTTCGGGGACAAAGCGGCGGAGATCTTCCTGCGCGAGGTGCCGGCGAAGTTCAACGGCAAAAAGCCGTCAGGCGATTGAGCGGGGCATCCATCGGGTGGTCCGCGCTGAGCGGGCCGATGCCCGGTACCACTGGAGGCAGAAGACAAAGATCAGCGCCGCATCGACCACCGACCCGCCGTAGTACATGAGCATGCTGCCGGCCTCCGCCTGCTCAGCGGGCACGCCGGCGGGCGGGGAGGCGTAAAGATATTTTGCCAGGACATTGTGTGCGGCCAGCGCGAGCAGCAGCACGGCGGCCCGCAGGCGGAAGCCGGAACGGTGCGGGTTCGGGTCGACCCCAATGATCGCGGCGGTAAAGAGGTAGCCCGCGGCGAGGACATGGATGTGGACCAGCAGGAACACCACCGGATGGGCATGCATCCCCGCATACAGCCCGCCGGTATACAGCAGCCAGAGCCCGCCGGTGTTGAGGACGGCGGCCGTGATCGGGTGGGTCAGGAAACGGACCGGCCGGCTTCGCAGCAGCCGCGCCAGGCGGCGGGCCGGCGCCGGGTGCAGTGCCCGCAGCGCCAGCGTGAACGGTGCGGCCAGCACCAGCAGCAGCGGCGCAAGCATGCCCAGCAGCAGGTGCCCGGTCATATGGGCGGTGAAGTCGCCGTGGCCGGCCCGGGCCAAGGGACCGACGACGGCGGCACCCGCCGCCGCGGCGCCGGTCACCCAGGAGGCGGTCCGGTACCAGGGCCAACGTCCGCGGCGCCGGGCACCGAGCACACCGCCGAGATAGGCGGCCAGAGCCAGCACCAGCGCCGCCGCAGCGAACAGTTCCAACGGAACCGTGCCGGCGTCGTACCCGTGCAGGTGGGCGGCGGCCACGTCAACCGGCGGCAGCAGCACGGGCATGCGGCCGGGAGCGCACCAGCAGCAGGGCGCCGATGGCGATCAGCAGCGCTGCGCTGATGTTCCAGGTGAGGTCGTAGGGGAGCAGGTCCACCTCGTACCGGATCTGGTGCAGACCCATCAGTTTGTGCTGGATGGTGCCGTCGTAGAGCTGGAAGACGCCGGCACCCAGCAGGATCCCGCCCCACCACGTTGCGGGCCGCAGCGCCTGCCGGCGCCTCAGGTCAGCGAACAGGAACAGCCCGCCGATGGTGGCGAACCAGCTCACGGCGTGGAACAGGCCGTCAGAGACAAGGCCGACGTCGGTGGTCGACAGATCGTAGAAGTGGTGCCAGTGCAGCAGTTGGTGGAACACCGTTTCGTCGATGAACGCCACGAGTCCGACACCGAACAGCAGGCCGGACACCAGGTTGCGCCGGTACATGGCCTACCGCCCCTGATCCTTCTGCTTGCCTTCCTCGGCAGCCTGTTCCAGGTCCGCGTCGGAGAGGATCCGTTCATCAGGATCGAAGGTGTTGCCGCCGGTCTCGAACCGCAGCTTCTCCATATACGGCGTCGGCTCCTTGCGCCGGTAGCCGGCGAACTCCTTAGCGTAGTAGGCGCGCGCTTCCTCCGCATTTTTCTCCCCGGCGACAATGTCCCGCATCAGGTTCAGCGCCAGGAAGTTCGCCTGCTCGTCGTGGCAGCGGGCCGAGACCTCGCCGGCCGTCCGCTCCACGACCACGCTGCCGTCGAAGCGGGCCAGCTCGGAGAATTTGTCCACCGGCACGCGGAAATCGATGAAGCTTTCCACGGAGTCGGTGTGCGGGGCGGGGAAGTCGTGCTGGAAGAACGCCTTGGACGCGATCACGCGTTTACAGTCGCTGACGTTGTGCCACAGCAGCATCGAGTCGGTCTTTTCGTCCGGCTCGCCATGGGTGTCGAGGACCAGTTGGGCCGCCTCACGCGACTCGTCCGGCCAGTCGTGGATGATGTCTCGTGCCTTGCGGTCCAGCATGCTGATCCAGCTCCTTCGCGAGGGAACGTCTGTGGGAATAGTCCGGCGGACGGTCACCTCCGAGTCTGGCACCGCTGGCGGGCGTCGGCAAGGACAGCGCGGTGACGGAGGCCGCCCAAAGCGGGGGACCGGCGTCGTAAGCTGAAGCCACCCGCCGCCAACCGAAAGGACCACCGTGACCCTGCTGCCCAAGGTCGAACTGCATCTGCACATCGAAGGAACGCTGGAGCCGGAGCTGATCTTCGCGCTGGCCGCGCGGAACGGGATCACGCTGCCGTACGCCGACCTCGAGGAGCTGCGGCGGCAGTACGAGTTCACGGACCTGCAGTCCTTCCTGGACCTGTATTACAGCAACATGGCGGTGCTGCGCACCGAGCAGGACTTCGCGGACATGACCCGTGCGTACCTGAAGCGGGCGGCGGCCGCGGGGGTGCGGCACGCGGAGATCATGATGGATCCGCAGGCGCATCTTGCCCGCGGGGTTGCCCTGGAAACCTGCGTCCACGGCGTGGCGTCCGCGCTCGCCGAGAGCGAGGAGGAATTCGGCATCAGCACTGAGCTGATTGCCGCGTTCCTGCGGGACGAACCGGCCGAGGATGCGCTCGCTGTGCTGGAGCAGCTGCTGGCCATGGGCGCGCCGATCATTGGGATCGGCCTGGATTCTGCGGAGGTCGGCAACCCGCCGCGCCATTTCGCTGCGGTGTTCGAACGGGCCCGCCAGGCCGGCCTGAAGTGCATTGCGCACGCGGGGGAGGAGGGGCCGGCCGAATACATCCGTGAGGCGCTGGACGTGCTGCAGGTGGCGCGGGTGGACCACGGCATCCGCTGCATGGAGGACGAGGAACTGGTGGAGCGGCTGGTGGCCGAGCAGGTTCCGCTGACCGTCTGCCCGCTCTCCAACGTCAGGCTGCGCGCGGTGGACACGCTCGCGGACCACCCGCTGCCGCGGATGCTTGAGCGCGGGCTGAATGTCTCCGTGAACTCGGATGACCCGGCCTACTTCGGCGGCTATGTGGAGGAGAACTTCCGGCAGCTGCGGGAAACCTTCGGCTTCTCCGCGGACCAGCTCGCAACGCTGGCGGAGAATTCGGTGCGGTCCGCCTTCGTGACGGATGTACGACGGCGGGAGCTGCTCGCCGAGGTGCGCCAGTGGCGGGCCGGCCTGCAGGGGTAAGCGGCGCCGGCAGGGTCGGCGGAGGCCGCCGGCCGCCTCATGTGACGGTTCACCTTGCCGTTACCGGGCGTTGGCGAGCTGGACGGACGGGCGCGGCAGGATGCCACAGGGGGACAGCAAGAACATCCACTGTGAAGGACATTCATTCCTTATGGCATCCCGCATGACCAAGCTCATCACCACATCCACGGCCGCCGTCGTCGGCCTCTCCCTGTTCGCGGCGCCGGCCGCCGTTGCGCAGGACGCAGCCCAGCAGGGGCAGAACGGCCAGACCGCACCGACGCTCATCGGCCACCGCGGTGCCGCCGGCGTGGCTCCGGAAAACACCATCGCGGCGTTCAAGGCCGGCCGCGCCTCAGGCGTCGACATGTTCGAGATCGACGTCCAGCTCAGTGCCGACGGCGTGCCGTTCCTGTTCCACGATGACGCCCCGGCCCGCACCACCAACGTGGAAGAGGTCTTCCCGGAGCGCGCCAACGATCCGATCACCTCCTTTACCTGGGCGGAACTGCAGCAACTCGACGCCGGATCCTACTTCGGCCCGAAGTTCGCCGGCGAGCGCATCCCGCACCTCGACGACGCCGCCCGGATCGGCACCAACACCACCGGCGTCTTCATCGAGATCAAGTCCCCGAAGAACTCCCCGGGCGTGGAGCAGGTTGTCGCCGATGAACTGGCGAGCAACCCGGACTGGCAGAAGCTGGTCGCCGCGGACAAGGTCAAGGTGCTGGGCTTCGATGAGGCCTCCAACCGCGTCTTCTCCGAACTGGCGCCAGAAATCCCGCTGCAGCAGCTCTCCGGTACCATCCCGGATCCGGCCACGCTTGAGTCCTGGGACGAATTCGCCGATTCCGTGGGCACCAACTACCGCAACCTGACTGCTGAGCAGGCCGCCAGCGTGAAGGCCGCCGGCATGCTGATCGGCGTCTACACGGTCAACTCCCCGGAGGCCGTGCAGCACTCGATCGACCTGGGGGTCGACGTCGTCACCACCGACTTCCCGGAGCAGGCCAAGCGCTTCATCCAGGGGCAGAAGGTGTACCCGGAGGCCAATGGCATTGAGATCGTCGACGCCGTCAACAACCCGGCCGGCAGCGACGTGCAGCCGGAGAACGGCGAGCACGTTGTCCTGCGCAACACCAGCAGCCGCAGCATCGACGCCAGCGGCTACACCCTCCGCGACGCCGCCAACAACATCCTGCGCGTCGGCGACGGCTACGTGATGGCGCCGGGCGCGGAACTGCGCGTCTACACCGCCACCGGCACCAACACGGCGGACCGCTACTACAACGGCGGCACGGCCTCTGTGCTGAACAACACCGGCGATTCCGTGGCCCTGTGGACCCCGCAGGACCAGCTGATCGACCAGTTCGCGAACTAACCCGCCGGGGGCATGTACCCCGAGTGGCAAATGCCTGCCCGGTGGCCGAGGATTCTCGGCCACCGGGCATCTTTTTCGAGAATCACTGATAGGAGCACGATGAAACCCGAATCATGGCCTCAGGTAAACCTGGGTCGGCGGAGCTTCCTGCAGCTCGGCGGGGTCAGCGCGGCGGCGGTTGCCATGGGCATCGCCGCCCCGGCCGATGCCGTTGCAGCTCCGGGACACGTTCCCGACGGTGTCTTCGGCCTGGGCGTCGCCTCCGGCGATCCCCGCGCTGATGGCATGGTGCTGTGGACCAGACTGGCACCCGAACCGCTGGCCGCTGACGGGCACGGCGGCATGCCGCTGCGGCAGGTTCCGGTGCAGTACGAAGTCGCCGCGGACGAACGGTTCACGCAGGTCGTTCAGCGCGGCACGGCCGTAGCTTCGCCCGAACTCGCCCACGCCGTTCACCCCCAGGTACGGGGACTGGAACCGAACCGCCCATATTTCTACCGCTTCCGCGTGGGGAACCAGATCAGCCCGGTGGGCCGGACCAAGACGTTGGCGGCGCCTGGGCAGACAGTGCAGGCGTTCAGCTTCGCCACGGCCTCCTGCCAGGCGTGGTACCACGGGCACTTCAGCGCCTACAAGCACATGGCCAACGAGGAGCTTGACGCGGTCTTTTTCCTGGGCGACTACATCTACGAGTACGGAATCACCGGGAGCAATATGTGGCGTCAGGGAGCCTCGGTGGGTCCGGAGCACAGTGTCGAGATCGAGACGTTGGAGCAGTACCGGCTGCGCTACTCGCTGTTCAAGTCCGATCCGTACCTGCAAGCGGTCCACGCCAAGGCACCCTGGCTTATGACCTGGGACGACCACGAGGTCCAGAACAACTACGGCTCCGCAGATTCCCGCTATGGCATCGCTCCCGAGCACTTCGTGCACCGGCGCGCCGCTGCCTACCGCGCCTACTACGAGAACTTGCCGCTGTCCCTCGACAGCCTGCCCACCGGACCGGACAGCCGCATTTACCGGCGGTACGACGTTGGCTCGCTGGCCCGGCTGAACGTCCTCGACACCCGCCAGTACCGTGACCCGCTGCCAGCCGGCACCGAGGAACAGTTCGCAGCGGACCGGACGCTGCTGGGCCACGAACAGGAGCAGTGGCTGTACGACGGCATGGTCGGCTCGCCCGCCACCTGGAACGTCCTCGCCAACGGCGTCACGGTCTCCGCGATCACCGAGGACCGCACGGACCAGTGGGACGGCTATCCGGCCAACCGGCGGCGTCTCACGGAGGCCATGCAGAAGTCGAGCAACCCCGTGGTCCTCACCGGAGACATCCACAAGCACGTGGCCGCGGAGCTGAAGGCCGACTTCGCCGCCCCGACGTCGAAGACCGTGGGCGTGGAGCTGATCTGCACCTCAATCGCTTCCGACGGTGACGGCGCGGCCACCGACCGTTACACCGCGGACTGGATGCAGCATCCCTACGTCAAGCTCTACGACGGCCGCCGGGGCTATGTGCACTGCCGTATGACGCCGCAGGAGCTGATTTCCGACTTCAAGATGGTGCCGTGGATCGAGGCCGATGCCGATGCTCCGCTGGAGACGATCGCCCGATTCCGGACAGGTGCGGGCAACCCCGGACTGGAAAGGTTGATCTAAGCGATGACTACAACGAATCTGTCCCGGCCCCGGGCCGTCACCGGCCTGCGCGGAACCGGAGAGCTCGCACGCATCATCATCGATTGGGAGCCGGCTCCCTGGGAAACTGTCGTTGACCATTATGCGGTCTACGCAGTCCGGGGCACCGGCAGTGCCCCGATCACGCCGTCGAACCTGCTGGCCAAGACCATCTATCCGCGCTTCGTGCATCAGGGGCTCGGCCCGCAGGCAAGCGAATGGACTTACCGGGTCGTCACCGTGAACGCCGCCGGTACCAGCAGCCAGCCGTCCAACCCGGTGCGGGTCGCCAGCCAGGCGTCGGTTACCGTGTCGGGCACCCCGGTGGCAGTTGTCGGGGACTTTGACGGCAAGGGCCTGGAGTTCGCGCTCTCGCCCAACGGATACTCGCAGTACAACGCCACCTTCCCCGACGGCGTCGACTTCCGTTACGGGACGGATAGTGCGGGCACCGGCTGGAGCTATTTGCAGCCCGGTCCCGCCGACGGTTGGGCCGGCCGGCGAAACCACCTGTTCCGCCTGCGGTTCGACCGTGCCGAGGCACCTGCCCAGGACCTGGACCTGGCGCTTTGGCTCATCGACAGCCACGCGAGTATCGCCGGCTCGGTGGTGCTGACCATCAACGGAACCACTGTTGACCGGGTCGCCTTCGAAGGCGGTGCCACCAAGGGCTCGCTCCAGGGCGACAGCACTGTTCCAGGGTCCCCGCTGAAGCCGTCCTTCATTGAACGTCCGCTCGCCCGGAGCCTGTTCAAGGCCGGAGAAAACGTCGTCGAGCTGTTCAAGGATGAAGGATCCTGGATCGCCTACGACGCGATAGGCCTCTTCGCCCGGGCTTAGCGGCATCCCAACCGCCCAGGACCAGTCGAAGTCAGGGTTTGCCGGCGAGGGCACGGGCAGCACATCCCGTTCTCGCGGCAAAACCCTGACTTCGGCCGGTCCCTGATTCCGCGAACACCAGCCCCTGCGCCTGGCGAACAAGCCCAACGGCGCGGACATGCATGGCATCGCTGAACACCTACGGCATGCTGGCCTGGATGCCGACGATGTTCACCGATTCCGGCATGGACCTGGCAGCGGCCGCGGGCGCGTTCTCCATCTTCAGCTTCATGACCCTGCCGATGGCCTTCATCACCCCGATTCTGGCCACCAAGCTGAAGAACCCGTTCCCGCTGGCCGCCCTGGTCTCTGTGGTTGCACCCGTCGGTTACATCGGCATGATGGCCGCGCCGGAGGCGGCACCGGTCTGGGCCTTCATCACCGGCATCGGTGGCGGAGCGTTCCCGCTGGCCAGCGCGATGTTCAACCTGCGTACCCGGACGGCCTCGGGCTCGGCCGCTATCTCGGGCTTCGCGATGGGCGTGGGCTACCTGTTCGGCACCCTGGGTCCGCTGCTGGGAGGGGCACTTTTCTCCGCCACCGGCGGCTGGACGGTTCCGCTGATCGCCTACGCGTCCACCGGCGTCCTGATGCTCATTGGTGCGGCCATGATGACCAAGCGCGGCAGGTTCCTCGAGGACAAGTTCGAGGTTTCGGCAGCCGCCTAGCCCGACTGCCCCGTTCACTCAGCCGCAGGTGCCCGATTCGGCCTCGAATCAGGCATCTGCGGCTGAGTCATGGGGGAAATGGGGCCAGCGGATGGCGAAGATGATTAGATGCTGGTAGCTGATCGTCCATCCTGAGGAGTTTTCTGTGTCCAAGGTCCTGCCTTTCCGTTACCTCTTTGGCCCCGGCCCCACCAATGCCTACCCGGAAGCGACGGCGGCACTGGGCTATCCGCTGCTGGGGCACCTGGATCCGGCGTTCATTGAGCGACTGGACCACACCTGCGAAGGACTGCGGCAGGTCTGGGGGACCGCCAACGCCCGCACCTTGCCGCTGAGCGCCACTGGGTCCGCGGGCATGGAGGCGGCGTTCGTGAATACTGTGGGTGCCGGCGATGTGGCCGTGATTGCGGTCAACGGCCTCTTCGGGGAGCGGATGTGCGATGTTGCGGCCCGCTGCGGCGCCGAGGTAGTCCGGGTGGATCATGAATGGGGCCAACCGGCGGATCCGGAGCGCGTGGCCGCGGCACACCCGAACCCGAAGGTAATCGCCGCCGTCCACGCGGAGACGTCCACCGGCGTGCTGTCCGACATCCAGGCCCTCGGCAAACTGAAGGGGGACGCGCTGCTGCTGGTCGACGCCGTCACCTCCATCGGCGGCATCGAACTGCGCGCGGACGACTGGGGGATCGACGTCGGCTACGCCGGCACCCAGAAGTGCCTCGGCGTCGCTCCCGGGCTTGCGCCGTTCACAATCTCCGACAGGGCCTTCGAACGCCGTATCGAGAAGCCGCAGTCCTGGTACCTGGACCTGGGGCTGCTGGGCGGCTACGCGGGTGGGGCCACCGGCGGGCGGACGTACCACCACACGGCGCCCGTGGCCATGATCGCCAGCCTGGAGGCGGCGCTGGACCGCATTCTCGCCGAGGGGCTGGAGAACGTCTGGAAGCGGCATTGGGACGCCGGCACCGCGCTGCAGAACGGGCTGGAGGAAATGGGCCTGAAGCTGTTCGCCGCGGAGGGTCACCGCCTGCCGGAGCTCACTACGGTCCAGGTCCCGGACGGTGTGGACTCCGCTGCGGTGCGCGCTTATCTGTTGGATAACTTCAAGATCGAGATCGGCGCCGGCGTCGGGCAATTCGCCTCCACGGTGTGGCGGATCGGACTGATGGGTCCGAATGCGGATCCGGCGTCCGTCGCCCTGATCCTGGGTGCGCTGAAGGAAGCGATCGCCAAAGCATAAGGAGGGCGGCACGAGCTAGGACAGGGCCAGGTCCTGGCTCCGCCACCAGCGCACGGTGGCCGCTGCCGCCTCGGCCAGCGGGGTCGGGCCCAGGCCGAGCAGTTTCTCGCTGCGGCCCGAGTCCATGATGAACGGCGCCTCGAACTGGTACAGCATCTCCGCCAGCTCGCGTGCGTCCGCATTGAGTAGTCCGGCCGTGCGGATCAGCCAGCCCGGCAAGGAACCGACCTTCGGCATCGGCATTCCGGCTGCGCGCGCCATGGCCTCAGCCATTCCGCGCTGGGTGACAGCCGGCCCGGTAGGCGCGTGCAGCACCGAATTCCACACCTTCGGATCGTGGGCGGCGGCAATCATGGCCGCCGCCAGGTCCGGTACATAGGTGAACGAATGCGGGACATCCGGGGCGCCCAGCACCCGGATGGTCCGGCCGGCCAGAACCGCGGGCACCATCCGCTCACCGGCATGGGCGTTGCGGACGTGCGGACCGAAGAAAGCGGAGGCGACGACGCTGACCGTGGGTACGGCGGAGTCCTCTCGGGCCTTCAGCAGGCGGGTGCGGATGCCCCGCTTGCCGGCAGAGGCGTTCCGGGAGCTGGCCTCCGTCATCGGCTGGTCAGGACGGTCATAGGCATAGAGGCTTTCCGGGAAAACCACCACGGCGCCTGCCCGTCCGGCTGCGGCCAGCACGGTCTGCTCTGCGGCGGGCAGTTCGCGCGCCCAGGCCTGGGCGCTGTAGGCGGAGCCGTGGATGCAGTGGAAGACCGCGGCGGCGCCGTCGAGCGCGCCCTCCAGCTGCTCCGGCCGGGAGACGTCGACCTTTCGCCGCTCCACCAGCGGGTGGTCCGGTCCGCTGCCGGAGCGCGTCAGCACGCGCACCCGGTGGCCCTCGCCGGCCAGCTGTTCTGCGATGGTCCGGCCGACGGGTCCGGCACCGGTGATTACGTGGAGGTCCGACATGGTGTGTGCCCGCTTCTGCGTCGAAGGAAATTGAGAGCAGTGCTCTCTGAGTCAAGAATGCGCTGCGCCCCCGCAGAAGTCAAGAGCACTGCTCTCATAAGTTGACATCGCTCTCAGCGGCGGTCAGGGTAGAGCCATGGACGGGACACCGCGGGAGCGCGCACGCGAACGTACACTGAACGACATCACCCGGATCGGCCGCGAGCACCTGGCCAGCCACGGAGCGGCGGCTCTGTCCCTGCGCGCCGTGGCCCGGGACCTGGGCGTCGTGTCCTCGGCCGTCTACCGCTACGTCAAAAGCAGGGATGAGCTGCTGACCCTGCTGGTGGTGGATGCCTACAACGACCTCGGCGACGAGGTGGACGCGGCCGTTGCGCGGGTCCCCGAGGACGATTACCTCGAGCGATTCCGCTCCCTGGGCCAGTCCGTACGGTCCTGGGCGCTGCGCGAGCCGGCGCGCTATGCGCTGCTGTTTGGCAGCCCCGTGCCCGGATACCACGCACCCGCCACCCGCACCATCGGCCCGGGTACGCGCGTGGTCCTCGCCCTCGTGCGCATTGTCGACGGCGCCTTCCGGGCCGGCGCGGCCGCCCCGCCCGCCGCCGCCCCGCCCGGCACCTCCCGGTTCGAGGGCGGGTTGGCCGCCGACCTGGCTGCCCTCCGGTCCGAACTGGACCTGGCTGTTCCTGACGCGGTCCTGGCCCGGGGGCTGCTGGTCTGGTCCTCCCTGTTCGGTGCGGTGGGTTTTGAAGTCTTTGGCACCTACGGAGCCGATACCATCGCCAGTCCGGCAGAACTGTTCGAGCACCACTTGGCGGTCCTGGCCGGCATCCTGGGACTCGCCTGACCGGGTACGACGGCGGCCGGTCACCTTTCGCGCGGAAAGGCGGCCGGCCGCCGTCGTACTTGTCCTGAATCTACTGCGCGCTGACGCTGATGAGCTTGAGGGGCGCCCCGGTGGAATCCGTGACGTCCGCCAGCCGGCCGTAGGGGGAGTCCTCGGCCGGGCGGACGATCTGGCCGCCCAGCGACGCCACCTGCTCCAGCGCCGCATCCACATCCTGGACCCCGAAGTAGACGGCCCAGTGGGACGGGACGCCCTCCGGGAGGAAGCCGGCGGCGTCCATGATGCCTGCCCGGGCGTTGTCGCCCTCGCCGAGGGTGGTGTAGCGGAAGTCATCCGAGTCGCTCATGATGTGCGTGTCCCACTTGAAGACGTCCTGGTAGAACTTCACGGCGGCCTGATAGTCCCGGGCGTACAGTTCGTGCCAGCAGGGGGCGCCGGCCTCACCCATCACGTCGAAGCCCTGCCGCCGGTCCGGCTGCCAGCCGCCCAGCATCGCGCCGGCAGGATCCGCCAGCAGCAGCATGGTGCCCTGGTCCGCAACCTGCATGGGCTTCATGAAGATCTGTGCGCCGGCCGCCTCGGCGGCCTCTGCGGTGGCCTGGGCATCGGGGGTGGACAGGTAGGTGGTCCAGGCATCGGGGGCACCGGTTTCGGGGCTGTTCTGCATCATGCCGCCGATGGCCTGGCCGTTCCTGGAAAAGATGAAGTAGTGGCCGAATTCTTCGCCCATGTCCGTGGCGGTCCAGCCCAGCAGCTGGCCGTAGAAATCGGCGGATTTGGCGGGGTTGGAGGAGTTGAGGTCGATCCAGCAGGGAGTTCCGGGCAGGGAAAAATCGGGCGTGGACATAGCGTCTCCTTGGGTTCTGCAAGAGCGGGAGGGCAGACATCCTCCACTGCGACCCTAGTACCGGCACAGCGGCCGGACAAGGGGTCCGTTACCAACCCTTGACCTGCTTGAGCGTCGGTGGTGGACTCGAGGATAGAGCTGCCTCGGCAACCCTGTGACTGCAATCGACTGCATTGACGCCTGAAAAATCGTCAGAGAAATCCAGGGAAGGAAGCGTCATGAATGAAAATCCGTCCTATGCGGAAGGTGACGACCGTGCCATCCTGACCAACCGTCAGGGGCATCCCGTCTACGACAACCAGAACCAGCGGACGGTGGGACCCCGTGGTCCGGCCACCCTGGAGAACTACCAGTTCCTGGAGAAGATCAGCCACTTCGACCGCGAACGCATCCCGGAGCGCGTGGTCCATGCCCGCGGCTTCGTGTCCTACGGCGAATTCGAGGCCACCGGCAAGTGGGGCGATGAGCCGGTCAGCAAGTACACCCGGGCCAGGCTGTTCCAGGAGGCCGGGAAGAAGACCGACGTCGCCGTCCGCTTCTCCACCGTGATCGGCGGACACGACTCCTCCGAGGCCGCCCGTGACCCCCGCGGCTTCGCCATCAAGTTCTACACCGAGGAGGGCAACTGGGACCTGGTGGGCAACAACCTGGCCGTCTTCTTCATTCGGGATGCGATCAAGTTCCCGGACGTGATCCACTCGCTTAAGCCGGACCCCGTCACCTTCCGCCAGGACCCCGCGCGGATCTTCGACTTCATGTCCCAGACCCCCGAATCCCTGCATATGCTGGTGAACCTGTTCAGCCCGCGTGGCATCCCGGCGGACTACCGGCACCAGCAGGGCTTCGGTGTAAACACCTATAAGTGGTGCAACCAGGCCGGGGAGACCGTGCTGGTGAAGTACCACTGGATTCCGAAGCAGGGGGTCAAGAGCCTGACCGAAGAGGACGCGGCCAATATCCAGGCCATGGACACCGGCCACGCGTCCAAGGACCTCTTCGAGGCGATCGAGCGCGGCGACTACCCGCAGTGGGACCTGTACGTGCAGATGATGAGCGACGACGAGCACCCCGAGCTGGATTGGGATCCGCTGGACGACACCAAGGTCTGGCCGGAGAACGACTTCCCGCCCAAACTGGTGGGCACCATGACGCTGAACCGCAATGTGATCGACCACCACAATGAGAATGAACAGATCGCTTTCGGCACCGGAGTGCTGGTGGACGGGCTGGACTTCTCCGATGACAAGATGCTGGTGGGCCGCACCTTCAGCTACAGCGATACCCAGCGCTACCGGGTGGGCCCGAACTACCTGCAGCTGCCGGTGAACTCGCCGAAGGCTCCGGTGGCTACCAACCAGCGCGGCGGGCAGATGTCCTACATGGTGGACCAGGGCGAAGGCCAGAACCCGCACGTCAACTACGAACCGTCCATCACCGGCGGACTGAGGGAGGCGCAGTACGCCACGGAGGACATCGAAGGTCCGGAGCTGACGGGCCGGCTGACCCGGGCCCGGATCCCGCGGACCAACGACTACCTGCAGGCCGGGCAGCGCTTCCAGCTGATGGAGGACTGGGAGAAGGACGACCTGGTGCTCAACTTCACCACGCTGATCGGCCAGGCCGACCGCCGGGTGCAGGAACGCATGGTCTGGCACTTCTTCATGGCCGATGACGAGCTGGGCAAGCGCGTCGGCGACGGACTGGGCATCTCCGCCGACGACGTCAAGGACCTGGGGCCGCTGGCCACGCAGACGCTCTCCGAGGCGGAACTGGAGCGAGTCAAGAACCTGGGCAACAACGGACCGCGGAATGTCGAAGGCCTGAAGATGACGCACTGCGTGCCGAACGAGCGGGTGGTGGTGCAGCGATAGGCCGCGTCTCCGGTCGGCGCGCCTTGCCGAACAAACCGGCCCTCGCTAGCCTTAACGACGCCATTAGGTTGCTCCTACTACCCCTCCTATGAGGGGAGATCGGCAGTCCACCATGGACTTTCCAGAAACCCACCCCGCCGGCAACAGCCCCGTCCCGGGCGGTGGTGCCGGCGCGGACGATATGGCCCGCGCAGCCGAAGCCAGGCCCGATTTCCACAACCTCTCGGTCGAGGAATCCGTGGCAAAACAGGGAGCATGCGCGCGGATCCACGTGCCGACCGGCCGGGTCTGCACCCTGCCGCACAAGCATTCCGGCTCCTGCCACTTCGTCCCACCGGAGGAAGTTCAGGGAAGCCTGCAGCGGGACCATGCCGGCGGCACCCCCTAGCCGGCCATAGCAACAGGAGGACGACGGCGAAACCTCAGGTGCCGCCGTCGTCCTCCTGTATGCCGGTGCCGGTCAGTAGCGGTCCGGATCGCGCCCGAAGATGAAGCGTCGGCCGGTCACCTTGGTGTTGATGGTCAGTTCCGCCAGCTTCGTGCCGGGGTTGGTGCGCATGGTCAGGAAGCCGTTCCGCGCCACGAAGTTGATCGGGTAGATGTCCGGCTCGTTGGCGATGCTGAGGGCGATCCGGCCATGCTGGCCGTTCTCGAGCGGCTTCCAGGATTCCTGGGCCGATAGCTCGACAATCGGGTTCTCACCAGTGGTCATACCGGAAGTCTTCCAACCCGGTCCCGGCCACGTCAGAGGGCTTCTTATCCAATGAGATATGTCCGCGGTCTGCGGGGTAGCGGGTCAGCGCTTGCCGGCCGCCTTGCGCTCGGCAACCTTCCGGGCCTTCTTCGACATCGGCTTGAGCGCCTTGCGGGCGGCCTCTTCCTCGGCGATCCGGTTCTTCCGCGCGGCGACCAGGGTGTTCCACAGGTCGGCGCCGAACCGGGAGCCGTCCTGGCCGTAGACGTCGAAGGCGTAGCTGGCGAACAGTCCGGATGTGCCGCCGTCGGCCAGCGAGCCGGTTTCCTGCTGCGCATAGGCGTCGCCCAGGGCCCAGATGTCCGTCAGGATCCGTGCCAGGTTGTCCCTGAGGAATTCATTGACATTCCCCGCCCGCGAAGCCTCATCGACGGCGGCGGCAGTGCGCCGGTCCAGGAGCTGCACGGCCGTGGCCTCGCCGGCCGTCAGCTGCTCCCGGTGCGCGGTGAAAGCGGTTTCCCAGTCGGTTGTTTCGCGGGCCTTCTGCCAGGTGGGGTACCAGACCACGTCGTCGGTGGCGTGGTTGTGGATGTGGTTCATGCCGGGAGCCGTGACGGCGTGGCTGTGCTCCTGGGCGTCGTGCTCGGCCTGCAGTCCGGCGAGGGTCAGGGTGTTCGTGGCGTCCGGCATGGTGGTCCTTCGTCGTCGTTCAAAAAAGTTGTCCCTTGAAGTAACCTGCGGATGGGCCCGGGTTATTCCGACAAGCCCCCTGAGCTGCCAATGAGCCGCGAAACCTCACTTTCTGCGGATTTGGGGCCCAGTTCCAACCAAAAGTGAGGTTTCGCGGGGAAGCCCGTTACAGGAGCTGGCCGGCGGCGGCGTCCTTGCGCAGCTGCAGCGGAGTGATGCCGAAGCGGCACTTGAAGGCGCGGGTGAAGTAGGTCTGCGAGGCAAAGCCGAACTCGGCCGCCAGCTGCCCGATCGGCGTGGTGGCCGCTGCCGGATCCGTGAGGGTGTCGCGGGCCAGGTTGAGGCGCTCGTCGAGGATGAAGCGGCTGGGCGCCAGGCCGGCTTCGGCGAAGATCCGGGCGAGGTGGCGTTCGCTGATTCCGACGGCGGCCGCCACCTCGGGCGCGGACAGGTCGGGATCGCGCAGGTGCAGGTCGATGTACGCCTTGGCGGCGGCAAGGTAGCCGCCGCCGGCTTCCGAGCCGCCGGTGATCAGCAGCCGCAGCAGCTCCAGTGCGGTCTGCTCCACCTGGTCCGGATCCGCCTCGGGGCTGCGCAGGGTGGCGCTGACGAGCTTCGCCAGGGCCAGGGCATGGTGGTTGATCGAAGCGCCGCGGTTGAAGTCGAACACCACCGGCTTGCGCAGCGGTTTGCCGCCGCTGAGCTGCAGGTAGTAGGAACGCGGGAGGGTCAGCACCAGTTCCTGCAGGCCGCTGCAGAAGCCACGCATGAACGGCAGATCGGCGTCGTACATGATCGCTTGTCCCGGGCCGAGGAACTCATGGCCGCCCGGATGATGGAAGAACGCGTCGCCTTCCAGAGCGAAGAAGACGGCGACGACGTCGGTTGGATGGTCCCGGATGTAGCTCTGGGAGCGCTCGACGATCTGGGCGCTGCCCTTGACGTGGGCGAACCGGAGCGCAGGATAGTTCAAATTGAGTTCGCAGGCCTCCAGCGGGGCCTCGTCCAGGGTCCGGATGTCCAGCGAAATCAGTGCCCTGGCATTGTGGTACTCCCACAACGGGACGCGGTTGGTCTTGGCGATTCCCGACGTCGAAAACCGCAAGGGCTTGAGGCCATGCGGCCCTCCGCCAGCCGGCGCCGACGGCTCCGCCCGGCGCTGCTGTTCGTTCATGGTGGTGTCGAGTGTACCGCTGATAGCCACGGCCGGCACCGATAATGGTGGGATGAATTCCTCTGCTGCGCCTGCCCCCGATCCTTTGATGCGCTGCCCGTGCCTGAGCGGCGAAAGCTACGGCAATTGCTGCGGCCGGTTCCATTCCGGGGAGGCGGCGGCGCCTTCGGCGGAGTACCTGATGCGGTCCCGCTACTCGGCGTTCGCGGTGGGCGATACGGCGTACCTGATGGCGACCTGGCACTCCCGGACGCGCCCGGCGGCCATCGAGCTCGACCCCGAGCAGCGGTGGATGCGGCTGGATATTCTCCGGGTGAGCCGCGGCGGGATGCTCGATGTGGAGGGAACCGTCGAGTTCCGGGCGTTCTTCCGCTACAAGGGTTCCGTCCACGAGCAGCACGAAGTCAGCAGGTTCACCCGCGAGGACGGGCGATGGGTCTACCTGGATGCGCGGTGACTGTGCTGATCTCGGACTGAATCGTTGACCATAAGCATGCTGACTAATATCATTACGGAATATAGCCCGTACGCCGTCGATAGTTGGGTCGGATGCGGCTTCTTTCGGTAACCGCCTCGAGTCCAGGGGCGCGAAACAGCTCCATCCAACCGTCAACTCCCGCTCAGACTAGGCGGGCGTCGAACGGCCTTCCGTCCCAGCGCCGGGCACCGAAACGGAAGGAAATCAGAAAATGCGCATTCGAATGATGGCTCCGCTTGCGGGGATAGCCCTCTCGGCAGCCGTATTGACCGGTGCTTCATTGCCGGCATCAGCATCCGTCGCACCTCCGACGCAAACCGTGGCCCCCAACCAACTGCTCGAGGACCTGGTCGCCGTGGCCGGTCCGATCAATGAGACGATCGAAGGCGTCGGAACCTTCGTCGGCAATTTCGCCCCTACGGAATTCGCGTTCAACGAGGAGACTGGCGAGCTTGAGGCAACAGGCCTGTTGACGGGAACCTTTACCACCATCGGCGGCACTGTTACGCAGGTCAGCGAGACAGTAACCACCCCGGTCGCGGGAGCCGCCGCGGAGGCTGCCTGCCAGATCCTCCACCTGAACCTGCAGCCGCTCCATCTGGATTTGCTGGGGCTCGTGGTCGATCTGCAAGAGGTCGATCTGCTCGTCACTGCTGTTCCTGGAGAAGGCAACCTGCTGGGCAACCTGCTGTGCTCCGTCGCCGGACTTCTCGATCCCGGAGGACCCGGAGTCGCAGCGCTGCTGAACTCCCTCTTGGGCATGCCGCCAGCGGAAGAGCCTGCACCGGGTGAGCCTGCACCGGGTGAGCCCGCACCGGGTGAGCCCGCACCGGGTGAGCCTGCACCGGGTGAGCCTGCACCGGGTGAGCCTGCACCGGGTGAGCCTGCACCGGGTGAGCCTGCACCGGGTGAGCCTGCACCTGGTGAGCCTGCACCGGGTGAGCCTGCACCTGGCGAGCCTGCACCGGGCGAGCCCGCACCGGGTGAGCCGCCGGCACCTGCGCCTGCTCCGGGTCTCCTGCCAGGTCTCCTGCCGGGACTCCTGCCCGCACCTCCGGCACCAGGCGAGCCTGCTCCTCCGGGTCTCCTGCCCGGGCTGCTGCCGGGGCTCCTGCCGGCACCTGCACCTGCTCCGGCACCTGTACCTGGTGAGCCTGCTCCGGAAGAGCCCGCTCCTGGTCTGCTGCCAGGGCTCCTGCCACTGCCTCCGCTCCTCTAGGAAACCCAAGGAAAGCTCGACGACGGCACTCAGGTGCCGTCGTCGTTCTTTGTCCGCGTCCAGATCGTCCCGAATATCAGGCTTCCCAGGATCCTGTCCCGGGCTTCTCCGGCGGCGCCAGCCGCAGGCGGGCCTTGATGGCGTCCAGCCTGCGCTCGGCCTGCGCTGCGGCCTCGAGCTGGTCGAAGGCCTCCTCGATCTCGTCCCGCCCGGGGCCAAGCGAACCATCGGCAAGTTCCCGCAGTCCGGCGGCCTTGGCCTCCAGCTGCCGGATCTCCGTTGCGGCCTGCCGCAGCGCGGCTTCGGCTTCGCCCCGACCGATTCCGCGCCTGGCTTCCTGCATCCCGAGTTCCGCCTGGGCGGCGCTGTGGTTCGCCTTCAGCTCCTGCACCCGCAGCCGATAGTCAAAAATCCGCGAGTGGAGCTCGAAGACCGCATCGTCCAGAGCGAGTTCGCGCTCCGTCAGGGCCTGATGCTGGCCGGACAGGGCGGCACGACGGCGGCGCGCGGCGGCCTGGCGCAGGAGCAGGGCGCGGGCCACATCGTCCCGTCCTGCTTCAACCTCCCGTTCGGCCTGCGCTTCGAGTTCCGCTTCCTCGGCGGAGGTCCTGCGGAGGTGTATTTCCAGGCGCCTGCGGTGGGCGGCGATGTCGGCCGCACCCCGGCGCGCCTGGTCCAGGAGCTGAAGCTGGTGCGCGTAGGCCTCCTCCACAGCCTGCAGCGGATCCGCCGGCTGCGAACGCGCGTTCCGGCGGACCTGGAAGATACGGGTGACGCGGCGGCGGATGGACAAGCGGCGGTCCGAACTAGAAGCGTCCGCGTGCGCCGCGGGACGGCGTCCCGTGGTGAGGCGTCCCGGGGGAGAGCGCACTGTAGGAACCGGTCCAGGCCTGCAGCGCGTCGATCTCCATGGACAGGCTGTCGCTGATCTGCTGCATCCCGGCATCCCCTACCGCCCGGCCGGAGTGCAGCAGGGCCTGCCTGAGTTCGGCGGAGGCACGGGCGATCCGCTTGACCTGGCCTTGCAGCATGGCAGCCATGCTGCCTTTCAGCTGCCGGTCCGGCTCCCGTTCGGCGAGGCTGAGCTGGTCATCGATCAGCTGCCCGGAAGTCTCCAGCTGGGCGGCGACCAGCGGCAGGTCACCGACCGGACGGCCCTGGGCCCGGGCCGCGGCCAGCGAGCGTTCGGTCGCTTCGGCGTGTCGGCGCAGGTCCAGGCGCATGGCTGCGATCCGGCGGCCGGCGCTGTCCGAGACATAGGAGCGGGCGGTGATTCCCACCCGCTGCGCCTTGCGCCGGATCCTGCGGGAACGCCGGACCCGGCGGACGAGGAACCAAGTAGCCAGGACGCCGGTCAGCATCATGGCCAGACCGATACCCGCCCCGATGAGCAGCAGTTGGGACACGGTGGCGGTAACGAAGTCAGCCGCGGCAACGGCGTCGGATTCCAGATTGGCCATGGCTACAGTTTGCATCGGATCCTCTCCTTCTTTCCAACTAACGGATGGGCAGCGGCTGAAGGTTCCCTGCCGCTCATCCGTCCTCCAGCAGTCCGCGGATATCCTTTGCCGTCAAGGCGGAACTGAACATCGCGTCGTCGTCCATTACCGAGTTGAACAGCCTGGCCTTGCGGTCCTTCAGCGCCATGACCTTCTCCTCGATGGTGCCCTGCGAGACCATGCGGTAGACCATCACGTTCCGGGTCTGGCCGATCCGGTGCGCGCGGTCCACGGCCTGGGCCTCGGTGGCCGGATTCCACCAGGGATCCAGCAGGAAGCAGTAGTCCGCCTCCGTCAGGTTGAGGCCGAACCCGCCGGCCTTCAGGCTGATCAGGAAGACCGGCGCCGCGCCGTTCTTGAATTCGTCGATCACCTTGCCGCGGTGGCGGGTGGAGCCGTCCAGGTAGCAGTAGGCGGTGCCCTGGGCCTCGAGGCGCTCGGCGGCCTTCTTGAGGAAGCCGGTGAACTGGCTGAAGATCAGTGCGCGGTGCCCTTCGGCGACCACATCCGCCAGCTGTTCGAACAGCGCGTCGAGCTTGGGGGACGGCACGGACGCGTACTTCTCATCGACCAGCGAGGCATCCAGGCTGAGCAGGCGCAGCAGTGTGAGCGAGCGGAAGACGATGAAGCGGTTCCGGTCCAGGTCCTCAATCAGGCCCAGGATCTTCTGCCGCTCGCGCTGCAGGTGCGTCTCATAGATTTTCCGGTGCCTGGGGCCCAGCTCCACTTCAAGCACCTGCTCCTGCTTGGCCGGCAGGTCCGCGGCGACGGCCTCCTTGGTGCGCCGCAGCATCAGGGGCCGGATCCGGCGCCGCAATTGCGCCAGCAGCGCCGTGTCCCCGCCGCGCTCGATCGGCCGCTGGTACTGCTCGGCGAATCTGGCGGAGGAGGCGAAGAGTCCCGGTGCGACGATGGAGAGGATGGACCACAGCTCCATCAGGTTGTTCTCCATCGGCGTGCCGGTGATGGCCAGCTTGAACGGGGCCTTCAGGTTCCGGGCGCACTGGTTCACCCGGGTGGCCCGGTTCTTCACGAACTGTGCCTCGTCCAGGACCAGGCCGGCCCACTCCTGCTGCTGGTAGGCCTCGAAATCCAGCCGGAACAGGGTGTAGGAGGTGACGACGACGTCGGCCCCCGCCGCGGCTTCGGCCAGCCCTGCGCCCGGCTGGCAGTTCTTCGCAGCGCGCGCCTGGGTATCGGCGATGCCCGCGATCGCCAGGCCCGGGGCGAACTTCCGGCATTCGGAGATCCAGTTCGGCACCACCGAGGTGGGCGCCACGACCAGGAAGGGCTTGTGCGTCCGGGGATCCTCCGGCGCGGTTTCCTTGCGGTGGCACAGCAGGGCGAGGGTCTGCAGGGTCTTGCCGAGGCCCATGTCGTCGGCCAGCACGCCGCCCAGCTGGTGGCGCCACAGGAACGCCAGCCAGTTGAAGCCGTCCACCTGGTAGGGTCGCAGCGCCGCGTTCAGGCCGGCCGGCAGGGGCACCGGTTCCACCGCGGAAAGCTGCAGCAGGCCGGTGACGGAGTCGCGCCAGGCCTTGGCCTGCTCGGTTTCGCCGGCCAGTTCCTCCAGCTCGGCCCACAGACCGGCCTGGTAGCGGCTGATGCGCAGCCCGGTCTCCCATTCCTGGAGGGCATGGGCCTCGTCGATCAGCCGGCGCAGCTGCTCGAACTCCGGCCGGTCCAGGGACAGGTAGGTCCGGTCCACCAGCAGGAGTTTCGTCTGGCCCTTCGACAGGGCGCGGAAGATGTGGTCGAAGGGGATCTTGCGGCCCTCGACGGTGACATTGACACCCAGATCGAACCAGTCGGCGTCGTCCGTGTCCACCGTGCTGACAGTGAGCTGCGGTGCCTCGGTGAGTTCCCGGTAGTCGGGCCGCTCGCCGATGATGTCAACGCGCACCCCGTCCAGTTTCTCCAGCTGCGGCAGCGCCTGCTGGCTGAAGTCCACCGCGTCCATGCCGGACACCGAACGCCTGGGGGAGAGCTCTGCCAGGTCCTGCGCCCGGCAGGCCGCAGCCAGCAGCGCTCGCTCCGCCTCGGTGTCCCGAAAGGCGGCGTCATCCGGTTCCAGTGACTGGCGCGTGACCGTGTCCGCGCGGCGGTACTCCCACTCCCAGTCCAGCTGCAGCGTGTGCTTGGGTTTGGTGGTCAGGGTCAGCACCAGGATGGGGGCCGCCGGCTCGGGGAAGGCGACGGAGCCGTCCGAACTGGTCAGTTCCACTGTCCGGCGCAGCAGCGGGCAGAAACGGTCCATGAACCGGTCCACGTCCGGCGGCGGGACGTCCAGCGGCGCGGACCGGGCCAGCAGCAGGCGCTCCTGCTCCGTGAGCCGCCGCACGGTGGGCGCCAGCCGGATGAACAGGTGCGGCGCGTGCTCCCACGCATAGATGCCGTGGTCGCCGATGACTCCCACCGACCCGGGCGGGCAGGGCAGGCCGTCAAACCGCACCTCCGGCACCAACCGCAGTCCGTTCCCGCCGGAGCCGGAATCCGCAGCGGTGGCGTCGAGACTCACCGCCGCCTGGGTGCCGATGACGACGGCGGCATCCTTCTTGGTGCCAACGAACGCGATTCCCAGCCGGGCGGCCTCGGTGATCAGGTTCCACAGCAGCGGGCTGGAGAAGTCGTCCAGGTAGAGCCACGAATTGTCCTGGCCGAAATACATCTGGCCGGTGGCCCGGTGCAGCGGCGCGAACTGGCAGAACCAGCGGTGCTGTTCCCGGTCCACCTTCAGCCCGGCCGTCTGGTAGGTGATGGTGTTCCAGGCCAGATTGCCCTTGACCCAGTTGCCCTTGCTGTTGAGGTGGACCGGGCGGACGCCGAGGCGGTAGTCGGGCCGCTCGACGGTCCCCGGCCCGCCGCCGGCAGGGCCACCGCCCGCTGGACCCCGGCCAGCCGGGCGGGCGGTCCGGTAACCCGGCGGACCCCAGTGGTGGCGCGGGACCGGCTCCCGTTCCCGAAGCTCGAACTGCAGGCCCAGCGGAACGGTACGGACCGGCGGAGCCGCCCGGCGGCGTCCAACGGCGGCACCGGAACCGGCGGTGCCGTCGGAGCCGGCCAGGCCCGCCGAACCTTCCGGATCCAGCAGGTCCGCCAGGGTCTGCTCCCAGGCCGGCTGCGCGGTGGCTGCGGACGGCAGCCGGAACGAAGCATTGGCCAGCAGCCGCAGGCTGTTGCTGTGCAGCAGGGACGCGGCGACGTGCTTGCAGTCATAGCTCACCGGGCAGGTGCAGATGCTTTCCAGCGTGCGGTAGCCGCCGTCCTTCTTCGGCGTGAGCCGGATCCGGCAGTGGTACGGCAGCGGATCGTTGCCCTGGACGCGGCCTGTCAGCAGCAGCTCGCCCGCATCCCAGTCGACTTCCTTCACCGCCCCGGCCTTGGCATACGCCTGGCCCCGCTGGAACGCAGCGGTACCCACGCGGCCGATGATGTCATCGATATCCACGTGCGGGAGGCTGGTTCCGGGCATGAAATCATGCTCTCACGTGCGTCTGACAGTTCTCAGCTTCGGGCAGCCGGGGGATCTGATGTGCGGATCCGGTCCAGGGAGATGACGCGCCGTGGCGACGACACGGCCCGGTTATCAAATACTTGCCTGTGGCATGTAACCTTTTCGGAATGGAGGCGCAGTTCTCCTTCGGGGGCTCAGGTCCCCGCACGCAGGATGCAAGACGTTGGGGATGGATACATGACATACGGACAGCAGGCGGTTCTTCTTCCGGACGGCAGCGCGGTGCTGCACGAAATCGGTCTCACACCGGAGCAAATCGCCGGGCTTGAACATGACCACGCACTTCTGGCCAAGGCCGAATCGGCCCGCCGCCGCATGCGACGCATTGCGGTGCTGGTCCGGGCCGCCAGCATCGTGGCACTGCTGGCCACGGCTGCGCTGCTGCTCACCGGCCTGCTGCCCGAACTCCCGGCGCTCGCCATCACCCTGGTCTTCCTGTTCTCCACGGACATCATGAACCACGTGGCCAGGAAGCTCGACGCCCGGCATGCCACCAGCATCGCGCAGCTGAAGGCACTGGATCTCTTCGACTCGGTTTCGAAGAACTACCTGGCCGGCGAGCCGCTGGCCCAGCGCCTGGCGAGCTACTTCATCCTGCTCTCCAGCAAGGAGCTGCCACTGACCAAAAAGCGCGACTACCGGATCCAGCTGCACGCAATCGGTGGCGCCACCGTGATCCGCATGGTGCGCAAGTACGACGCCGCCGCTGCCGCCGCCTGAGCGCGCAGCACCACCGGCCCGCCGTCGTACTCTCCAGGACCCGGAAACTACTTCTCCCAGGGTGCCTTGATCGGGAAGTACTTCTCCAAGAAGTCCGTCACGCGCTCCTGGCGCTCCTCGGCGGAGACCTCGGGGAAGCTGCCGTCATTGAGGCAGAAGAAATCCATGTTGCGCTTGGCCAGCAGCGGCTTGAGCAGCTTGAGCCCGGAGCGCAGCGTGGTGTCCACGTACTGCACCTTGGCGTGCTCCTGGCTCACCGCCCGGCCGGTCAACATGGCGTAGTAGTGGTACAGCGAGTTGGTCACGGAAATGTTGTCCTTGGCCCGGAAGCGGCTGGCGGCGGTGGCGGCGAACTCCTCCGCGAACTCCCTTTCCATTTCCAGCAGGATGCTCTTGCGCAGCGGTGCAGCGGCGTGCTCCAGATGGCGCGTGGTGATCCGGCCGAACCGGTCCTTGAGCAGCTTCCGGTTCACGCGGGCGGCATTCTCGAAACCGCTGCGCTGCAGGTCGTTCTCGCCCAGGCCGATCCGGGTCGTGGCCTCGATGAATTTGGTGACGCCGCCGGGGGAGAAGAACATCCGCGGGTTGACCGGGCGGCCAAAGAACATGTCGTCGTTCGAGTAGAGGAAGTACTCGGACAGGCCCGGGATGTGCTGCAGTTGGCTCTCGACCGCCTGCGAATTGTGGGTGGGCAGCACCGACGGGTCCTTGAAGAACTGTTCGCTGCGCATGATCGTGACGGCGGGGTGGTCCGCCAGCCAGGCCGGCTGCGGGGAATCGGTGGCAATGAAGATCCGCCGCACCCAGGGCGCGTACATATAGACGGAGCGCAGCGCGTACTTGAGCTCGTCGATCTGACGGTACCGCGCGTCGGATTCGTCCCCTTCGCCGAGGATGACGCCCTGCTGCCGGGAGGCGCGGATGCGCTTGTACTCCGGGTCGTTGCCATCGACCCAGGAGAAGATCATGTCGATCTCGAAATCGATGTCCGCTGCGTGGTCCGCGAACATGTTCTCGATCGTGGGCCACTGCAGGCCGTACCGCTCCACCGTGCCGCGCACGGCTTCCGCCGCGGGCAGGGTCCGGCGGGTCAGCGAATTTTCGATCGGCAGCGTGATCGGATCCTTGTCCAGGTTCCACAGCTCGATCTGCACGCCGATGTTGGCACCGTAGGTCAGCCCCCCGGCCGGCTCGACGCGGGGCCGGAACAGCCTGAGGATCCGGGCCTTCTTGGACAGGGACAGTACGCCGTCCGCCACCAGCAGTGCCTTGTCCTTCTTGACATCCACCGGCTTGGAATAGAACGGCTCATCCCGGCAGGCCGTCACCAGTGCGGAGCGCAGCAGGTGCCGGTCCTTCCAATCGACCGCGATCACCGGCCGCTCATCATTGCCGCGGACCAGCAGGTAATCCACCCCGGCGGTGTCCAGCGCACCGCGGATGAACAGCAGATCCTCGATCATGGCCTGGTGCGGGGTGCGGTCCGTGTTGACCAGCGCGTAGCGCTTCTTGACGCGTACGACGTCGGTCCGGTCACCCAGGCGCGCACCGGCGGCCGCGGAGGCAACCTGGACCAGGTTGGCGTCCTGGTCATGGTCCTCCGGGGCGACAAAGTAAACATCTTGCTGGACGGTATCGGTAATGGTGGACTCCCTAGGGAAATAGTTGAATGGTTGCTGCCTCAATGATAAAGGGGCCGCCGGCTACAGATCGTCGGGCTCCGGCCCCAGGGCGATGCGCCGGCCCGTAACCTCCGTTGGCGTGATCTCCACGAAGACCGTCTTCACGGCTGCGGTCCACGTCCGCAGCGGCAGGCGCCTGGCTGCGGCGACCTCATCCTCGGTCTCCAGGATCCTGGCCTTCCCCTTGACCATGACGCTCCAGACCGAGTGCGCGGAGCGCCGGTCCGTTTCCAGCGCCACCTTGTTGTTCACGGTCAGTTCGGCCAGCTTGGTCCCTTCCACGGTCCGCAGCAGGATGCGCCGGTCGTGCGCCAGGAAATTCACCGGATAGACCTCGGGCTGGTCGTGGACGCTCAGGCCCAGCCGGCCGAGGGTGGTGCCCATCAGCAGGTCCCAGCACTCGTCCTCGCTGAGGACGACGGTCGGATGGCCGGTGTCCGGGATGGCCGGAAGATTTTGGTTTTCCATGCCAATACTGTGCCACCGCCTGTGCTGTCTGGCTACCGGGACCGTGCTGTACAGTGCATTCGCGCTAGCGTGGGAGGTGTTTCCCTGGCACCAGGGGCCGATCAACTGGAGGAAGAAGGACCTATGACCACTGCTGCCAGCCGGCCCTGGACCGTCAACTATGCCCCCGGGGTGCCGGCCGAATTCGACCCGCCCGCAGAATCATTGACCGACATGATGGAGGGCTCCGTCCGCAGGTTCGGGTCCCAGGCGGCGCTCGAGTTCTTCGGTGCCGTCACCACCTACCGCGAGCTCGGCGAGCTCATCGGGCGGGCGGCTGAAGGACTGCGCCGCGCCGGCGTACAGGCCGGCGACCGGGTGGCCCTGTTGCTGCCGAACTGCCCGCAGCACATCGTGGCGTTCTACGCCGTCCTGCGGCTCGGTGCCATCGCCGTCGAACATAACCCGCTGTATACGGACCGGGAGTTGCGCCACCAGTTTGAAGACCACGGCGCCAAGGTAGCCATCGTCTGGGACAAGCTTGCCGAGCGGGTCCGGCAGTTCCCTGCGGACATCGCCCAGGCGGCCATCGTTTCCGTAGACATCACGCGCGCCATGCCTCGGACCAAGCGGCTGGCCCTGCGGCTGCCGCTGCCCACTGCCCGCAAGGCGCGCTCCGCCCTGACCGTGACGGCCGCGGAGTCGAAGAGCTCCGCCAAGGCCGGGAACACCCTCGACTGGAAGGAACTTCTCTCCCACGGTTCGCTGAAGCGCAAGCATCCGCGGCCCGCCGCCGGGGACCTGGCCGTGCTCCAGTACACCAGTGGCACCACCGGCAGCCCCAAGGGCGCCATGCTCACCCATGCCAATCTGCGTACCAACGCGGCGCAGGGGAGGGCCTGGATTCCCGGGATCCGGGAGGGCGAGGAAGTCGTTTACGGAGTTCTGCCGATGTTCCACGCCTACGGCCTCACGCTGTGCCTGACCTTTGCCATGAGCATCGGCGCGCGCCTGGTCCTGCTGCCCAAGTTCGACGTGCAACTGGTGCTGGCCGCGGCCCGGAAGAACCCGCCGACCTTCCTGCCGGCCGTTCCGCCCATTTATGAACGGCTGGCGCAGGCTGCACGGAAAAAGCACGTCGACCTCTCCAGCATCCGCTACGCCATTTCCGGTGCCATGAACCTGCCGGCGTCGACCGTCGAATTATGGGAGGAAACCACCGGCGGGCTGCTTGTGGAGGGCTACGGACTGACGGAGACCTCGCCGGTAGCGCTCGGCAATCCGATCGGCCCCACGCGGAGGGCGGGCACCGTCGGCATCCCCTTCCCGGGCACGGACATCCGCGTGGTCGACCCCGATGATCCGGAGCGGGAGGTCGCCCGGGGCGAGCCCGGCGAGTTGCTGGTCCGCGGACCGCAGGTGTTCCAGGGCTACTGGAAGCGCCCGGAGGAGACCCGGGCGGCGCTGCTGCCCGGCGGCTGGTTCCGTACCGGCGACATCGTCCAGGTCGATCAGGATCACTTCGTGTCGATCGTGGACAGGCTCAAGGAACTCATCATTACCGGAGGCTTCAACGTGGCTCCGTCGGAAGTGGAAGACGCGCTGAAGGATTTCGGCCCGATCGCCGATGCCGCCGTCGTCGGGCTTCCCGGGGCAGGCGGGGGCGAGGACGTGGTGGCAGCGGTCGTCATGAAACCGCACCGGCGGTTCAGCGAACGGGAGATCCGCAGCTACTGCCGCAAGCACTTGGCGGCATACAAGGTACCCCGGCGCGTGGTCCGGATCGAGGAGCTGCCCAAGTCGCTGATCGGCAAGGTGCTGCGCCGGCATGTGCGCGAGGCGCTGCTGCGCGACGGGCTGTCCGGGTCCTGACTGATTCATCCGGATAAGGCAGGCGGCAGCGGAACACGGAACAGCGTGCGCGGATCCTGCAGCAGGGCCGGGCGGTCGAACTCGCGGCGGACGAGCATTCCCGTGACTTCCACGTGCCGCTGCCAGCCGCCGTCGACCTGCCGGACCGGTCCGGCAACCCGTGCCAGGACGAAGCGGCTGCCCGCGTCGGCCGGGAAGGCGACCAAGTCGCCGTCGTGCATCTCCTCCTGGAAGGCGCGCACCTGCCGCCCCCACTTGCCGCCGGAACGCCCCGCCGGCGAGGCAGCGGCCAGGAAGACGCACGACGCCGGTCCGGCCGGCTGCGGTTCGGAAGGGAGCCGTCCGGTGCGGGCGATCCAGAGCCGCTCACCCGCCGGCTCCGCGGGCAGCAGTTCGCGTTCGGGTTCCGGCCAGAGGTAGGGCAGGTCGTCCGGAACACCCGGAAACAGCGGACCGTAGAACTCCGGATCCTTCCGCAGCAGGCTCGACCGGTGCGCCAGGTGGAAGGCCGGATCCCCGAGCCACGGCGGCAGTGGCAGCCGGCCGGCCTCATCCGCGCCGGGCGCGAATTCGAGGATCTGCGTCCGGGTGGTGTCCGTTCCGCCGCGGCGGACCCACTCGTCCGCCATTGCCAGTCCATAGCGGACCAAAGCCGGAATGTGCCCCATCCACATCCGCGTAGCGGGATGCCGCTGCCAGCCATAGTCCGGAATCACCAGCGCGCGCAGCAGCTGCAGGGTCTCCACCCGCTGCTTGCCCAGCCGGACCCGGTCCAGCACGTCGGCACTTCGGACAAAATCCGAGTACGGCAGGAAAGTCTGCATGCCTACAAGGGTTGCATGCCTTCCGGCTGTGCCGTTGCCCACATCCGGGAAGCGCCGGACCGGGCGCCGGAATAACTTGCGGCACCGTGCCGTTGGGAAGGTAGATGCAAACGCATATTAATGAGGAGGAGCATCATGGCCGAACGGAAGATCGTCGTCGTGTCGGGCGGACTGGGCAATCCGTCCTCCAGCCGTATGCTGGCCGACCAGCTGGCGGCGGCCACTGCCGCAAAGCTCGGCGCGCAGGGCCTGGCCGCCGACGTCAGGGTGATTGAACTGCGCGACCTCGCCGTGGATATCGCCAACAACTTCGTCACCGGCTACGCCGCGCCCAAGCTGGCCGAGGCCATCGACGCGGTCGTGCAGGCGGACGGCCTGATCGCGGTCAGCCCCGTCTTTACGTCCTCCTTCAGCGGGCTGTGGAAGTCCTTCTTCGATGTCGTCGACAACAAGGCGCTCGATGGCCTGCCCGTGCTCATGGGCGCCACCGGCGGCAGCGCCCGGCACTCGCTGGTCCTTGAATACTCAATGCGGCCGATGTTCAACTACCTGCGTGCCCGCGTCACGCCCACGGCCGTCTTCGCCGCGCCGGAGGACTGGGGCGGCGCCGAGGGCATCGGCGGCCAGCTGGATTCCCGCGTGAACCGTGCCGCCGGCGAGCTGGCGGGTATGCTCCGGGAGGTGCGGGCCGACAAGGGGGCGCCGCCGCTGGAGTCCCTGCCGTTCGAACAGCTGCTCGCCCAGATTTCCACCAACTGACCAACAACCGAAAGGGCTCACCATGGCCAACACCCTTGAACCCGGCACGCTCCAGCTGGGCCTGGATACCTTCGGCGACGTGACGTTTGACGCCGACGGAAAGCCGGTGCCGCAGCCCACGGTCATCCGCAATGTGGTCGCGGAAGCCGTCCTTGCCGACCAGGTAGGACTGGATTTCTTCGGCATCGGCGAGCACCACCGCGAGGACTTCGCGATCTCCGCACCGGACATGGTGCTGGCAGCCATCGCCGGGCAGACCCGGAACATCCGCCTTGGCTCGGCGGTCACCGTCCTGAGCTCGGATGACCCGGTGCGTGTCTTCCAGCGCTTCGCCACCCTGGACGCGGTGTCCAACGGCCGTGCCGAAGTCATCCTGGGACGCGGCTCCTTCACCGAGTCCTTCCCGCTGTTCGGCTTCGGCCTGGAACAGTACGAGGAACTCTTCGAGGAAAAGCTCCACCTCTTCTCCGAACTCCGCAAGGAGCAGCCGGTGTCCTGGACCGGGCATACCCGCGCTTCGCTGCACGACCAGCAGATCTATCCGCCCACGGAATCCGGCGCCCTGCCGACCTGGGTCGCCGTCGGCGGCAGTCCACAGTCGGTCATCCGCGCCGCGCACTACGGCCTGCCCCTGATGCTGGCCATCATCGGCGGTGCCCCGCTGCAGTTCGCCCCGTTCACGGAGCTTTACCACCGGGCGCTGAAGGAATTCGGCAAGGAACCGCTGCCCATCGGCGCCCACTCACCGGGCTACATCGCCGCCACCGACCAGCAGGCCAAGGACGAAATGTGGCCGCACTACGTGGAAATGCAGGAGCGGATCGGCCGGGAACGCGGCTGGCCGCGGATGACACGCGGGGAGTTCGAGGCGCAGGCCGGGCCCGACGGCGCCCTGTTCGTCGGTTCGCCGGAAACGGTGGCCACCAAGATCGTGAAGGTCGCCAAAGGCCTGGGCCTGTCCCGCTTCGACCTCAAGTACAGCCTCGGCACCCTGCCGCATGAACAGCTGATGGACAGCATCGAGCTCTACGGCACCAAGGTTGCTCCTCTGGTCCGCGAGCAGCTCGCCGGCTGACCTGCCGGGAGGCCGGGGCCGGGCCGCTACGGCGTGGCGGCCTGGTGCCGGCAGGACTTCTTCCGGTCCAGGACCAGGCTGGCCGCAATGCCGAGCATCCAGACATCCTTGGCCAGGGCAATGCCCTGTTCGGTGGGGCGGAAGCCGTCCGGCTGCGTCATGCCCGGAGTCTTCAGGTACATCCGCACCAGGGAGCTGGAGAACCCGGCCAGTCCCAGGCCCACAAGCCGGCTGGGGATGAAGGGCAGCAGCAGGGCCGTGCCCAAGGCGATCTCAGCCGCGCAAAGCAGCTTGCCGAACTTCTCCGGTTCCATATCCCTGACCTGCGGGTAGGCATTGACGGCCATCGCTTGCAGGCCCGCGGCGCTGTCCCGGTCCAGGTGACGCTTGCCCAGGCCCGAATTGAGGATGAAGGCACCGGTCACCAGGCGCAGCGGTAGGTGGCTGAGTTTGAGGCCCATGGGTATCTCCTGTGCTGGAAGGAACAAAGGACAAACAGCCGGGCGGCCCGTGGCGGGCCGCCGGCTTCTTTCGAGCCTATTGAGCCGCCCCGGATTAGGCTAGAGGTTCCGCAGGATGTCCTGCGCTCAGAACGTCTTCGAGGCCTCGTCCAGCGCGGCCACTTCCGCCGCCGTCAGCTGCAGTTCGGCCGCGGCGAACAGGTCCGCCAGCTGCTCGGGCTTGCTGGCCGATGCCAGCGGGGCAGTAATGGCGGGCTTGGCCAGCAGCCAGGCGAGCGCCGTCGTCGTCATCGAGGCACTGCGCGCGGTGGCAACCTCCTCCAGGGCGGAGACGACGCCAATGCCCTCCTCCGTCAGGTAGTCGGCGACGCGGCTGCCGCGGGTGCGCCCCTCGGCGTCGGCGGCGGAGCGGTACTTGCCCGTGAGGAAGCCGCTGGCCAGGGAGGAGTAGGGGAAGACCGCCAGCTCATTGTCGACGGCCAGCGGGGCATACTCCTGCTCGAACTTGGTCCGGTGCACCAGGTTGTAGTGCGGCTGCAGGGCCACCGGCAGGGCGAAGCCGTTGTCCTGGGCGATGCGGATCCATTCGGCGATGCGGGCCGGCTCGTAGTTGGACAGGCCCACGTACCGGACCTTGCCGGCCTGCACCAGCTGGTCGAAGGCGGCGACCGTCTCCAGCAGCGGGGTTTCCGGGTCGTCGAGATGGGCGTAGTAGAGGTCGATCCGGTCCGTCTGCAGCCGGTCCAGCGAGCAGTCGGCCGCGTCCATGATGTTGCTGGCGGACAGCCCGGGGAACTTGGGGTGGGAAGCGACCTTGGTGGCGATGACCAGCTCGTCGCGGTTGCTGCGGCTCTTCATCCAGTCGCCGATGATTGTCTCCGACTCGCCGCCCTCGTTGCCGGGAACCCAGGCCGAGTAGCCATCGGCGGTGTCGATGAAGTTGCCGCCCGCGGCGGCGAAGCCGTCCAGCACGGCTTCGGAGGCGGCCCGGTCCGAGGTCCAGCCGAACGTGTTGCCGCCCAGGGCAAGCGGGTAAATCTTCAGATCAGAGGTGCCGATGGTGCGCATAGTTGTCCTTCTGCGTTGTGGTCTCAGACGGGTTCAGCCTACGGTGCGGTACGGACAAAACGCGATTTTGCTTACGACGGCGGCACCGGCTGGCCACCGACAGGCTCCGGAGCGAATGCATTCATGTGAACCTCCCCGCCCTTGCGGACGGGGCTTCTGTTCCACTGCGGCGCCGCAAACCGCTGGGTGCGTTTCTGCGCTGCCAGCGCGGCGACCGGGACGGTCGTGCGGTGACTGCGGAGAGTGGGCCGTTGGAACAGCAACGCAGGCGGCGGAACCGCCCGTGGCTCGGTTCGAAGCAATATGCCGTGGTTGAACGTCTGCCGCCCCATGAGTTTTCCTTGTGGGCTGGTAGACCTTCACCGGTCGGCAATATATGACCCGGATTTCGGTATCCGGATTAAGCGTCGTGTAGGCGCCGAACAGCCCCTTGTGCAGGATGTTCACGAATCCCGCGACGTCTCGGTGGCAGGTGAAGCCGCAGCTTCTGCACCGGTATTTTCGGCCCGAAGGCTTATTGCGTGCCGAACACGCAAGGCATGTCTGGGAGGAGAGCGCCTCGTTCATGTGAGTCGGCTCCACACCGGTTTTGTGCCGGATGTAGTCCTCCTGTTGTCCACGGTCCCACTGCGGGAGCCGCCGACGCTGGTCTTTGTTGTTCCTCCTCTTGGCTCGGGTCTTTTTCTCGATGCCGCGCACGTCGCCGATGAAGAGCGTTCCGGCGTCGTGCTCGATCATCTTGTTGGCGACCACCCGGCTGACCTTGTGGTTGAAGTCAAAAAGCTGGGCATCGGCCGTGGCGCAGACCTTCTTCTTGGCCCTGTTCAGCTTCGTCCAGCGGCGCGAGCCTTTGGTGCAGCGGGCCATGAGGGTGTCCAGTTCCGAGACGGCCTTGTTCCGCCGGTGCTTGATGCTCCGGCCCCGGAGCCCGTTGATGACGGTCACCTCGATCACTTTCGGCTCCACGTAGCCGCCGAAGGCGTGCGGGTGGATGATCCCCGGATCCGAGGCCATGACATTCAGGGGGTTCAGTACCGGTTTGGGCGTGTACTGCCGCACCGCAACGTTGAAGGTGAAGCGGCGGGCGTTGATGTCCCAGCACAGCCGGGCCTCGCCCCAGTGTTCGGGCGGAATGACCTCGCCGGTGCTCTGGTCGGCGATGACCGACAACGGCAGGATCAGGCGCGGTTTGCCGCGCCCGAGGGACAGGGCCAGCCTGCCGTCCTTGGTGACGGACCAGCCGCTGCGGGCGGTGAACGTCAGCGGACGGTAGTTCTTTTCCTTCCACGGAGCTTTCGCGTCCCGGTTGCCGTTGTCCCGGTTGGTGCGGTAGGTCGCAACCGCGTCAAGCAGGTCGTCGACGATGGCCTGCTTCGACTGTGAATGGATGTCGAGAATGCCGGGATCGAACCCCGCATACGCGTCACGCAACTGCCTGTAATCGGGGTCGGCATGGTTCTCATCCCAGTGAGCCCGGAGAAAGGTCACCAGACCGTTCCAGATCAACGCGGCTTTATGGCAGGCCTCGTGCGCAAGACGGTACTGGGCGCCCTCCAGCCGGACGGGCACGATGACGGTGCGCCAGTCGGCTTCCGGGTCGGAACGTCTCATAACAACGGAGCCTACAGAATGTGGTCTGGATTTTCTAGCGATAATATTTCATTGTGGTGAATGAGGATTGGCGCAACGGCCGCCATGTGGTCTATAAATTGCACGCCCATATCGTCCTGAGCCCGAAATACCGGCGGAAGGTGATGTCGGAGCGGGTCTGCGGCCTCCTGCGGGAGACGTTTGCCGAGGTCTGCGGCCGTTATGAGGCAACCCTGGATGAGTTTGAGACCGATCAGGATCATGCGCATCTGCTGGTGACCTACCCGCCGAAGGTGGCCCTGTCCAAGCTGGTGATGAGCCTGAAGACGATCTCCTCGATGCGGGTCCGCGCACAGGGATGGAGCGAGGTGGACCGGGCACTGTGGGGAGAGCATTTCTGGTCCCCGTCCTACGCGGTGGTGTCCTGCGGCGGGGCTCCCCTTGAAACGGTCCGGGAGTACATCCGGAGCCAACAGTCGCCGAACAGGAAGCGCGGCAGACCGAGAGCGAGCTGATCGCCTCTCATCCCCGCCCTTACGGACGGGGGTTTCTCGGCGCGAACGCTAAAATCGCAGCATGAGTCCGAAGAGCCGCAAGCGCTCCCCGAAGAAGACCTCAGGCAAGGCCTCCCGCCAGCAGGCCCCGGCGGATGAACTGGGCCGGATCTACCGCCACATGGAGCCGGCCTTCACGAACAGCTTCGGCGATTCCTCGCCGCTGGCACCGCTGGTCAGCGCGTCCGTGCTTTACGACGTGCTGGCCCGGGTGGATCCGGAGTTGCCGGAGCCGATTCCGGTGCTGTTCCGGGATTTCGTGGCCACCGCGGCGAAGAAATCCACTCCCGCCGCGCAGGCGATGCTGCGGGCCCTGGCCGCGGTAGCCCGGGAACCGGAACTGCGGTCCCTGGCGCTGAACGGCCTTCGGCGGCTGGGCGACCAGGCGCAGACCCGGCCCGCGTGGGTGGAGCCGCTCGCCGGGCTGAAGGCCACCCGTGCGTGGAAGCTGGTGGACATCTACGGGGACTTCATTATCCTCATCTTCGAGTTCCTGCCGGGAGCGGACATTTTCGTGGACGACGAGCCCCTTTTCGGCGGCCGGACGTACGCAATGACCGTGGACATCGATACGAACTACCTGGGCGGTTTCGCCGTGACCCTGGACTTCCAGGACAGCATGGACCCCGCGCTGGAGCGCGCCGAGGCACGGGCAGCCGGAGACCCGCACTGGACGCTGAGCGAGATCAGCCTGGCCGAGGCGCGGCGCGTGGCCGAATCCGCGATGGCTGCGTCGGACCTTGGCGAAGCGGAAGGCATCTATGAGGAATACGGCGACCTGCGGGCGGCGGCCTACGCCCATCTGGCAGTGATTCCGCTCTCCGCGGAGCAGGCGGACTTCGGACCTGCGGAAGGCCCGCAGCCGTCCGAGGCGCAGCTGCGCAAGCAGTGGGATGAGCAGGCCGTCCGGGCGGACCGGCTGGCGGCGGAATTTGTGCGGGAGACCGGCGTCGAACCCGCCGCCCTGCAGCAGCAGCTGGCGCAGCTGCTGCTGGCCTACGGCTTCGCATTCGACGACGAACGGCCGCTGCGCGTGAGCACTGGCAAGATCCTGGAGTTCGTCTTTGGCTTCCTGCCGGATCGCACGGAGTTCCCTGTGGAACAGCAGCGCGCCATCCCCGGCTTCGTGAAGGCCTGGGTGCCGTGGGCGGGAGCCCGCAATGGGCTGCCGGCTTCGGCCATTGAGGAGCTGCTGGACGAGCTCGCGCCGGAGCTGGTGGACATCGAAGCGGAGGTCCGGCGGCTGCGGAGCACGGACCGCTGACGCCCAGCCAATTTTCCGGGAACTGTCAGGAGGGTGCGGCACCATAAAGGCATGTTCCGCACCCGTTCGTCCCGCTTCGCCCTGCTCCTGCTCGCCCTGCTGGTCCTTGCCGCAGCCGGCGCCATGACTGCACTGAGTGCGCTGACGGCCGCCAACGGCCTGCCGGACATCGGTGTCACGGTCCTGGCCGGCGCGCTGCTGGCGGCTGCATGCTGGCGGGCGTTCGCGGGACGGTGCAACGCCTTTCCCGCCGTCCTCGAGGCGGTGGCCGGAACCTGGCTGCTGTGTTACGCCGCGCTGATCGGGCTGCGGATCCTGGAGGATTGGCTGACGGCGCAAACCAGGTGGGCCGGAGCCGGCGTGATCGCCGCGACGCTGGTCTACCTGGCGTCCACCGTGCTGGCAGCCGAAGCCGTACGCAGCATCCGGGGTGTGGATATCGATGTCCCCGGAGACCGGGCGTCCGGAGGCCGGGCGTCCGGCCGCGCCGCCGCTGCGCGTCAGCCCAGCAAATCCCGCCGCAGTGCCAGCGTGCTGTAGGCCGTCGCGAACAGGTGCCGGCGCTTGACCCGGATGGCCAGGTCGTAATAGTCCATGAGCTGTTCGCACAGCACCGGCCAGGTCCGCCCCTGGACCATCCGGTACGCCGCCTCGCCGAAGGCCCGGCGCTTGACGTCGTCGCCGAGCAGGTCCAGGACATGGCGGCGCAGTTGCTGCAGGTCGCCGGGGGTATACAGCCAGCCGGTGCGCGACTGATCGACCAAATCCAGCGGGCCGCCGCGGCCGGTGGCGACGACGGGAACACCGGAGGCCATCGCCTCCTGGATTGTCTGGCAGAACGTCTCCGATTCGCCCGGATGGACAAAGAGGTCGAAGCTGGCCATGATGCGGGCCAGGTCCTCGCCGCCCTGGAAGCCGGCAAAATGGGCGGTCGGCAGCTTCTGTCGCAGGGACTCCTTCAGCGGCCCCGACCCCACGATCACCAGCCTGGTGCCGGGAAGATCCGTCAGCACCGCCAGGTCCTCCACCTGCTTCTCCGCCGCCAGCCGGCCGACGAAGCCGATGATGCGCTCGCCGGGCCCGGCCACGGAAGCCCGCCAGCCGTCGTCGCGCTTGGCCGGATGGAACCGGGAGGTGTCCACGCCGCGGCGCCACATGTGGACCCGCTGGATGCCGTTGCCATGGAGTTGGTTGACGGCGAAGCTGGACGGCGCCAGCGTCAGCGTCGCCGCGTCGTGGATGTTGACCACCTGCTGCCAGAGCACGCGCTCCAGCAGGGGCATGCCGTAGCGGGCGGCGTACGCGGGGATTTCCGTCTGGTAGATCGCCACACTGGGGATGCCCAGGTGCGCCGCGGCCTGCACGGCCCGCCAGCCCAGCACGAACGGCGAGGCGATGTGCACCACGTCCGGCTTGAAATCCGCGAGGATCCGGCGGACCCGGCCCACGGTTCCGGCGGCCACGCGCACATTGGGGTAGCCGGAGAGTGGGAAGGACGGCAGGCGGTGGACGGGATAGCCCTCGACCTCGGCCGGGGCCTCGTCATCGAGCCAGGAACTGGACGGGGCGATCACCAGTACGTCGTCCCCGCGCTGGCGAAGATGCGCGAGAACCTTGAGCAGCGAATGGGTGACGCCATTCATGTGGGGCAGGAACGATTCGGCAACCAGTGCAATCCTCACCCTGACAATGTGACAGGCGCAACTGGAATCGGTCCGAGCTTGAGGTGGCGAACGGGTGAACATGCAGTGAAGGCTGGGCCGCCCCCAGGAGCGGTCCAGCCTTCATTGCGGCGCTTGGCCTAGGAGGCCGCTGAACAAATTGCTTCTGTAACTTGGGGAGTTTAAGGCGCGCCTGCTGGACTCGTCCGCTCAGTGGTTAAGACTGGTCTTATGCA
>NZ_JBNHIC010000028.1:0-59784 GCF_059092905.1 Arthrobacter sp. B0427-1-12
GCTCCCGCTCCCGCTCCCGCTCCCGCTCCCGCTCCCGCTCCCGCTCCCGCTCCCGCTCCCGCTCCCGCTCCCGCTCCCGCTCCCGCTCCCGCTCCCGCTCCCGATGAACCTGAGGAGGTTGCGACCGTCACACTGACGTTCAGCGAGCGGGCGGGGCGATTCACCATCAAGGGAAGGTTTTTTGAGACCACCGCGGACCTAGGAGGCAAAGTAAGAGTCGAACTCCGGCGTCCGGGCACCACGGTTCCAGTGTTCTCTAACCCCGCGGTCTCTGTAAAACAGGACGGTACCTTCACTCTCAACGTCCCCGAAGAGTCGGTGAAAAGGTGCGGCGTAAAAATTAGAGCCGTCGTCATAGCGGAAGAGGGCTTTGTCCGTAGCCATGCCCCCGACAAGGGCGTCGATTTCCCGTGCCCGGATGAATGAGGAGGTTGAGGAAGACCAGTAGCCCGCGTCTCCTCTTCCCGCGCCCGGAGGAAGAGGCTGAGGAAGACAAAGGCGAGCTGGGGCGGCCCCTTTAGCCTAGGAATATTCAGAGCTGCCATATAAGCCGGGATAAACGATAAATCGGGATAACCGCGTGCTGCGGTTATCCCTTTTCTATGCATTTTAAATCAATGCGTCTTCAAATGTTTCTCCTGATTGGATCCAAGGCCGCGGTAAAGGCTGATATTTGCCAGCGGAATGAGCCCTGGAAACTTATTGACTGACAAATTGCCATGCTGTTTTGTGGACGATTTTGCGCCGATCCTTTCCGCCGCGCTAGACATTGAGCCGGTAGCCCCGTTTGATGACCGTCGCCACGAGCCTGGGGTTGGGCAGGGTCTGCCGCAGCCGGCTCATGGCCATGTCCAGGGCATGCTCGCCCTGCGCCTCCGGCAGCAGTTGCAGGAGCGTTTGCCGCGGCAGCACGGCGCCGCCGGCCTGCACCAGGGCGCGGAAAATCGTCATCAGGGTGGGGGAGAGATCGGCCCGTTTTCCGTCCAGCATGACGGTGCGTCCGCGCAGCTGCACCGTCCCCAGCGCAGTCCGGAAGCTCTCGGTCCGGTGCTCGTCCAGGTGCTCGCACACCAGCCGGATCAGTGCACCCATGCGGAAGCGCTCCGGCATGATCGGCTCGATTCCGGCATCGAGCAGCGGCTGCGCGGTCACGGGTCCGACGGCGGCCGCCACCACCTCCGTGCGGAACGCCTCAACCAGCCCGTCGTACAGGCCCAGTTCGTGCGCGGTGCTCCACAGAGCATCGACGGCGGGAGCGCTGGTGAATGTCACGACATCCAGTTGGCGGGCGGTAACGGCCTCGATCAGCCGCGGGACGCGGTCCCGGGCCTCATTCGGCTTGATCCAGCGGTACGGGGTGGCGGTCAGGACCCTGGCGCCGGCGGCCTGCAGCCGCTCCAGCTGGTGGACGTCGGTGTAACCGTGCAGCTGGACGGCGATGGTTTGGCCGGCGATGCCTTCCTGAAGCAGCATGTCCACGAGCGTGGAGGTGCGTTCGTCATGGCTGATGCCGGTGTCCTCCAGCCCGGCGGCCCGCACGGCACCGCGCGCCTTGGGACCGCGTACGTAGATCCGTGATCCTTCCAGTGCCGCTGCGAGTTCATCGCCGATTCCGGCGGCATCGGCCGCCTCGCTCCAGCGCCGCATCCCGTAGGCCGTGGTGATGACGGTGATGTCCGGCCTGGCCTGGATGATGGCGCGCGTGTCCCGGAGCAGGGCCAGGTCCTCGTCCACGGGCGCGATCCGCAGGACAGGGGCATGCAGAACCTGGGCACCGCGGCGCTCGAGGGCCGAGATGAGGTCCTCGGACCGCCGGTCCGAGGTGACGCCGATCCGGAAACCGGTCAGCGACGGACCGCTGGCGGGCAGCCGGCCAGCGCCGGCACCAGACACGCCGCCAGGAACGGGTGCAGTGCTGTGAGGCGCGGCTGCGGTCAAGGGATCCTCACTCCGTCCAGCAACACTCCGTCCAGCAACCCGGCCAGCTGCCCGGTGTCCGCTTCGGCCCCCAGGACACTGCCGGCGTCGTACCGGTGGCGGACGACCTCACCGATCACCAGCACGGCCGGGGACTTCACCCGGGCGGCGCCTGCCCTGGTGACAATGTCGGCCAGGGTGCCCGTGGTGGTGCGCTGCGAGGGGCTGTAGCCGCGCTCGATGATGGCCACCGGCATATCCGCTCGCATTCCGGCGCGGCGCAGCCCTACCGTCATATGCGGCAGCGTACCGACCCCCATCAGGACCACGACTGTGCCGCCCAGGCCTGCCAAGTGCGCGTGTTCCTCGTCGGTCAGCGGATCGTGCCCGGAGATCACTGTGAACTTGGTGCTGACGCCTCGGTGCGTCACCGGGATGCCGGCGGCAGCCGGAACGGAGACGGCACTGGTGACGCCCGGAATGACCGTCACCGGCACGCCGGCCCGGGCGCAGGCAGCTGCTTCCTCGCCGCCGCGGCCGAAGACGTACGGGTCGCCGCCCTTGAGCCGGACCACATTGTTGCCGTCCAGCGCGCTGGCCACCATGAGCCGTTCGATTTCCGGCTGCTCCACCTTGTGGTGGCCGGGCCGCTTGCCGACATCCACCAGCTCCGCGCCCGGCGCCAGCTCGGCCAGGTTGCGGTGCGGTGCCAGCCGGTCGTAGAAGACGACGTCGGCCTCCCGCAGCGCGTCCAGCGCGGCCTGGGTGAGCAGGTCCTCGCGGCCCGGGCCGCCGCCGACCAGTGTCACCCGGCGGCCCGGCGCCGCGGCCTTTTCGCGGACCAGAACGACGCCGTTCAGGCGGCAGGCCTGCGCCAGCGGCGCCCAGCGCGGGTCGCCGTCGTCTACGGCGGCGGCCAGGACGACGTCGGCCAGCAGCTCCGTGCGGTAGGCGGCCGGACACTCGAGGGTGCGGACCTGGGCACCGGCGGCATGGTAGCGGCGCACGACGCGCTGGGCCGCGGTGGCATTGCCCGCGACCAGGACGGGCAGGCCGGTGAGGTCGATATCGAGGTGCATGGTCAGGCCTCCTGGGAGTGGGTGCGGACGGGGATGGCGGCGCCCAGCAGCACGGGGCTGGCAGCGCGTTCTGCCTCGGTGGCGGGGCGGAGCTGCCCGCGCTGCGGAATGTAGGCCAGCGAGTCGTCCGCCTGGGTAGGAGCGTTGACGAAGGAACGGAAGCGGCGCAGCCTCTCAGGGTCCTTCAGCGTCGCGGCCCATTCGTCCTCGTAGGTGTCCACGTGCCGGGCCATGGCGGCTTCCAGGTCCGCCGCAATGCCCAGGGAGTCCTTCAGGACCACCTGCCGGACGTGGCCGATGCCGCCGTCGAGCTCCTCCACCCAGCGGGCCGTGCGCTGCAGCCGGTCGGCGGTGCGGATGTAGTACATGAGGTAGCGGTCGATGTACCGGATCAGCGTTGCGCTGTCCAGGTCCTTGGCCAGCAGCTGGGCGTGGGCCGGCGTTGCGCCGCCGTTGCCGCCCACGTACAGGTTCCAGCCGTCGGCGGTGGCGATGACGCCGACGTCCTTGCCGCGGGCCTCGGCGCATTCGCGGGCACAGCCGGAGACACCCATCTTGAGCTTGTGCGGAGCGCGCAGACCGCGGTAGCGCAGTTCCAGCTGGATGGCCATGTCCACCGAGTCCTGCACGCCGTAGCGGCACCAGGTGGAGCCGACGCAGGACTTCACGTTGCGCAGCGCCTTGCCGTAAGCCTGCCCGGATTCGAAACCGGCCTCCACCAGCTCCTTCCAGATGTCCGGCAGCTGCTCCAGCCGGGCGCCGAACATGTCGATGCGCAGGGCGCCGGTGATCTTGGTGTAGAGGCCGTACTTCTCCGCCACGCGCGCGATCACGCCCAGCTTTTCCGGGGTGATCTCGCCGCCGGGGATGCGCGGGACCACGGAATAGGTGCCGTCCTTCTGCATATTGGCCAGCGCGCGGTCGTTGGTGTCCTGCAGGGTCCCGCGGCCGCCGTCGAGCACGTAGGCCCCGTGCTGGGAGGCGAGGATGGAGCCGATGGCGGGCTTGCAGATGTCGCAGCCGCGCGCGCTGGTTCCTTCGGGCGCTGCTTGTTCGGGAGCTGTGCCGAACCGGGCCAGGATCTCCTCGAAGGATGCCAGTTCCAGGGCCCGGACGGCTTCGAACAGCTCGGCGCGGGAAAGGCTGAAGTGCTCGCAGAGCGCCTTGGAAACGGTGATGCCGTGCTTCGTGAGCTCGCCCTCCAGCAGCTTTTTCAGCATCGGAACGCAGGAGCCGCACTGGGTGCCGGCGCGGGTGCAGCCCTTCAGCGCCCCCAGTTCCCGGACAGGTTCCTGGCCTTCGCAGGCGCCGCAGCCGTTGACGGCGTCGCGGATGGAACCGGCCGCCACGTTGTTGCAGGAGCAGAGGATCGCATCGTCCGGCAGTTCGGTTTCCGGGGCGTCGCCGCCGCCGGCGGCGGACAGGTAGGCACCGGGTTCGGCCGGCAGCTCGCGGCCCAACAGCGGGCGCAGGCTGGTGTACGGGGCGGCGTCACCGACGAAGATCCCGCCGAGCAGCGTCTTGGCATCGTCCGTGACCACCAGCTTCTGGTAAACGCCGCGGGCCGGATCGGCGTAGACGATCTCCAGCGCACCGGGCTCCTGGGCAAAACAGTCGCCGAAGCTGGCCACGTCCACGCCGGAGAGCTTGAGCCTGGTGGCGGTGTCGAAGCCGGGAAAGGTGGCTTCGCCGCCGTGCAGGCGGTCCGCCACGACCTCGGCCATGGTGTTGGCCGGGGCCACCAGGCCCAGGCACATGCCGCCGTAGCTGGCCACCTCGCCGATGGCCCAGACGTTGGGGACGGAGGTGGAGCAGTCGTCGTTGATGGCGATGCCGCCGCGCGGCCCCAGCTCGAAGACTCCGGTTTCGCCCTCACCGGTGGCTGATTCCTGCGGCCGGGCCAGTTCGTCGCGCGGGCGGACGCCGATGGAAACGATCACCAGGTCTGCCGGGACCACCCGCCCGTCGGCCATTTCGACGCCGGTCACCTGCACTTCGGTGCCGTCGTCCGCCACCAGGACGGCGCTGGGGAATACCCCGCAGTGGACCTCGACGCCCTTGCCTGCGATCAGCCGGCCCAGCGCCTGGCCCGCGCCCTCATCCAGCTGCGTGTTCATCAGCCAGTCCGCCCCGTTGATGACGACGGCGTTGGCGCCCAGCTCCTGCATCCCGCCGGCCGCTTCCAGGCCAAGCAGCCCGCCGCCGATCGTGACGGCGTTGATCGTACGGCCCAGCTTCTCCGTCAGGCGCTCGACTTCCCGGCGAAGCGTCCAGACGTCCTCCAGCGTGCGGTACACGTGCGTGTGCTCGTTGCCGGGGATCGGCAGCCGGGCGGCGTTGGAGCCGGTGGCCAGCACCAGTTCGTCGTACGCATAACCGGTGCCGTCCTCGGTGACCACCTTGCGTGAAGCCGTATCGATGGAAACGGCTCGTGCGCCGGTAGCCAGCGTCACGGCATCGTGCTCCCACAGGGAGGCCTCGCCGAGGGTGAGGTCGACGTCGGACGTCAGCGCCTTGCTCAGCGCGACGCGGTCGTAGGGGAAGTGGACTTCCTCGGCCAGGACCGTCAGCCGGACGTTCTCCGTTTCCCGGGCACATATCGCCTCCACGAAGCGGTGCGCGGCCGGGCCGCCGCCGACGACGACGATTTCACGGACGGCGGGGGAACCGGGAGTGGGAGTCATGGCGGACCTTTCGACGGGTGCATTGCGATTGGAGTCCAGCCTAGGAAGCGGCCGTTGCCTCGCCATTTCCCATTTGTTTCCAGCACATGACTTCCTCACAACCCGGCGGGGTGCGGTGCGTGAGTGCCGTTTTACGGGGGTGAAACACAAGAACGGACCGCTGGAAACATGGGCTCACTAGCGTGGCTGACCATCCACAGAACTCGACGATCATCCACGACGAACGGGGAAAACGATGACCGAAATGCTGGCACCCGAACTGACTGCACCCGAACTGACTGCAGCAGACCTGACTGCGGACCGGGCCACTGCCTCCTGCGGCGTCTCCGCTTGGCACCGGATCTGCCGTCTCGAGGACCTGGAAACGGCCTGGGGTGAAGCGGCCCTGATCGAGAACCGGCAGGTGGCGCTGTTCCGCCTTTCACCCACGGAGGTCTACGCCGTTTCCCATCGCGATCCGGCCACCGCCGCCAATGTCATGGCCCGCGGCATTGTTGGGTCCAAGGGGGACCGGCCCACTATCGCCTCCCCGCTGCACAAGGAGGTCTACGACCTGCAGACGGGCGAATGCTTTGGGGATCCGTCCCTGTACCTGCGCACGTTCCCCACTCGTCTGGTGGACGGCTTCATCGAAGTTGGAGTCTGACGGATGATGCTGAGGGCGTGCACCGAGGCCGGCGTGGCGCTGCGGAGCGTCCGGCGCTGCTGGCAGCCTCGCACGGAACGTCCGATCCTACCGGCCAGGCCGCCATCGCCGCACTGGTCCGGGCCGTGGCACGGCAGCGGCCGCACCTGGACGTCGTTGAGGCTTTTGTGGACGTGCAGGAACCCGATGTTCCAGCGTCGCTGGCGGGCATCGAGCAGTCAGTGCGGATCGTGCCGCTGCTGCTGTCCGCCGGCCACCACGTGCACGTCGACCTGGCCGAAGCCGCCGTCGCCAAGGAAGGCACCGTCGTTGCCGCGGTACTGGGGCCGGACCGGCGACTGGCTGCCGTGCTGGCCCGGCGCCTGCAGCAGGCCGGACTGCGGCCGGAGGACCGCGTAGTTCTTGCAGCCGCCGGGTCGACCGATGCCCGGGCCGTGGCGGACTGCGAGCTGATGGCGCTGCTGTTGGGCAACGCGATCGGCAGGCCGGTGCGCTGCGGTTTCGTTTCTGTGACAGCCGTTGCCGCGCCCGCCCTTCCGGAGGCGGTACGGTCCGCCCGCGACCGTCTGGCCGGCAAAACCGGCCGTGTGGTCGTGGCGACGTATCTGCTGGCGCCGGGGTACTTCGCGACCCTGGCCGGACAGTGCGGGGCCGACGTCGTGACCATGCCGCTGCTCACGGCGTCGGACCCGCCCGCCCCCGAACTAGTGGATCTGGTGCTAGACCGCTACGACCTCCGCTGAGGGCCCAGCCCCACTCCGCAGCACACGTACGTTCCAGCTCCCCGCCCTCGCTGACTCCGCACGACGCGCACGTCTCAGCCCTGGGACGTGCGCGAGCTGCTGACCCTTCTATGGTGAGTGTCAAGCGAGCAGGGTCTGCAGTTGGCGGAAGATGGCGCGGGCTGCGTAGCGTTTCAGGGAACGTTTGATGTCCCGGTAGGTCCGGCCTTCGGCGGTGCGGCGTTCGGTGTATTTGCGGGTGGTTTCGTCGTGGGTCAGGCGGACCCGCACGATCACGTCCAGGGCCATGTTCAGCTGCCGGTCGCCGTGGCGGTTGAGCCGGTGCCTGACGGTGTTGCCGGAGGATGCCGGCAGCGGGGCCGCCCCGGCCAGGGCCGCGAAGGCGGCCTCGGAACGGATCCGGCCTCGGTGCGAGTACGCGGCCAGGATGATGGCGGCGGTGACCGGGCCAACGCCCTGCAGGTCCAAAAATCCCGGGGCGAGCTGCTCGACGAGGTCCTTCAGCTGCTCCTTGATCCGGTTCAGGTGCCGGGCGGCGTCCTTGACGGCGGCGGCGAGCCGGGCTGCTTCCTGCCGGGCGATCCGCTGATCGACGGTGTCGCAGGGGTGTTCCTCCCAGCCGGCGATCACGGTGATCTGGGCGTCGGTGAGGGCCTTGCGGGCATCAACATCCAGGTCGCAGGTGCGCACCAGCGCGTTGAGGGCATTACGGTCCGCGGTCCGGCGTACGTCCAGGCCCCGGCGGCCGGTCAGCAGCACGCGCAGGGCCGACCTCAGTCCGTCGGCGCGCGGGACCGCCAGGCTGGTCACGGGCCGGTGCAGCACCTGCCGGGCCGCTTCGAGCGCGTCAATCGGGTCGGACTTGCCGACGCCGGCGCGGGCCTGCCGGCGCGGCGGCTTTACCTCCGCCACCTCGATGCCGGCCCTCTTCAGGGCGCGGGTGAGTCCGGCACCGTAGGAGGAGGTTCCCTCCACGGCGGCCAGGATGTTCCCGTCCGTGTTCCGGCTGATCCAGGCGATGGCCCGGTCGATGCCCGCTGCGGTGGCGGGGAATGATTCGGTGGCCGTGCAGGCACCGGTGGCGGTGTCCACGATCGCGTAGGTGTGGGTTCTGGCGTGGGTGTCCACGCCAATGACGTGCCCGTACTTTTCTGCAACGATGGTCATCGCGGTGCTTTCCTTCCATAGGCGGGTACCGTCTCCGGCGCCGGCCTGGAAGGGTTCTTTCGAGGCAGCTCTCTAATGAGTCACAGGTGGCACCCTGGACGACCTTCTATCAAGCCATCGGAAGAGGACAGGCCGGCGCCGGCCCCACCGAACGGACACATCAGCAGAAAGACACCGGAACCGGGTCAGAGTCAGCGCGAGTCACGTTCAGCAGGACCGGCAGCCATCCTGCCAGCAGGCACCAGGCCAGCCACAACCATTAGAGAGTCAGCGGTCGGGGAGGGGCTGTGGTGTTAGAGGCCGAGGGCGACGCCGACGTCCTCGCGGACCCGATCGAGGGCCTCGCGTGCCTCCGTGCGCGCAGCGGCCAGCCGGTCCGCCGAGTCGACCGGCCGGATGACCTCCAGGTAGCACTTGAGCTTGGGCTCAGTGCCGCTGGGGCGGATGATCACCCGGGTCCGGTCCTGCGTCAGGTACAGCAGTCCCTCGGTCGGCGGCAGCGACGCGCTGCCCTGGGACAGGTCGACGACGGTCTCGACGGCGGCACCGGCGAAGGACTGCGGCGGATTCTCGCGCAGGCGGTTCAGCATGGCATCGGTCTCGGCGAGGCTGCCGACCCGGACCGACAGCTGGTCCGTGCTGTGCAGGCCGTGCTGCAGCGCGAGGTCGTCCAAGGTGTCGAAGAGCGTCTGGCCGCGGGCCGCCGCGTCCGCCGCCATTTCCGCGATCAGCAGGGCGGCGGACAGTCCGTCCTTGTCGCGGACCAGGTCCGGAGCCACGCAGTAGCCAAGGGCCTCCTCGTAGCCATACACCAGGTCGGGCACGCGGGAAATCCATTTGAAGCCGGTTAGGGTTTCCGCATGCCGGTACCCGGCGGCAGCGGCAATGCGGGACAGCAGCCGGGAAGACACGATGGAGTTTGCGAAGACCGGGGCCGGGCCGGCAGCGGCGGCAGGGTCCGCGCCGCCGTCCAGCCGTGCGGCGACATGGGCGCCCAGCAGGGCTCCCACCTCGTCACCGTGCAGCATCCGCCATTCGCCGGTGTGCGGGTCCTTGGCCGCCACTGCCGCCCGGTCCGCATCCGGGTCATTGGCCAGCACCAGGTCCGCCGCCGTTTCCTGTGCGGTCCGCAGCGCGAGGTCCAGTGCACCCGGCTCCTCCGGATTGGGGAAGGCCACGGTGGGGAAGGCCGGATCCGGATCAGCCTGCTCAGGCACGAGCGTGACGTCGTCGAAGCCCGCGCTGTTCAGGACCTTCAGGGCCGTCCGGCCGCCGACGCCGTGCAGCGGGGTAAGCACGATCTTCAGCCCGCGGGCACCGAACCGTTCCGGCCGGGCCAGGGCGGCCACGGCCGCCACGTACTCATCCTCGATGGTCTCCGGCAGCACCGTCCAGCCCTCCGGCGCCAGTTCGATGTCCCCGACGGGGCCGACGGCGTCGATCTGCGCGGCGATCTCGGCATCGTAGGGCGCGACGATCTGCACCCCGGCCCCGGCTTCCTCCACCACGCGGCCGCCCAGGTACACCTTGTAGCCGTTGTCCTGCGGCGGGTTATGGCTGGCCGTGACCATGACGCCGCCGTCGCAGTCCAGCGCGCGGACGGCGTAGGCGAGGATCGGAGTGGGCAGTGCGGAGGGCAGCAGGAAGGTCTGGATGCCCGCCGCGGTGAAAATGGCCGCGGTTTCCTGCGCGAAGATATCCGAGTTGCGGCGGGCGTCGAAGCCGACGACGGCGCGGGGCTGGAAGGTTCCGCTCCCGGCGATGTTCAGGCCCTTCTCCCGCAGGAAAGCCGCAATGCCTGCGGCGGCCCGGCGCACCACCACGCGGTTCATCCGATTGGGACCGGGGCCCAGGGCGGCGCGCAGCCCCGCTGTCCCGAACCGGAGGCTGCCGCTGAAGCAGTCCGCGAGCTCCTGGACTGCGTCTGCGCCCCCGACGTCCGCGCCGCCGGCATGGACCTGGCTGGCCCGGACGATCAGCTCCCGCAGTCCGGCAGCCGTTTCGGGGTCCGGGTCTGTTTCTGCCCAGGCCCGGGCCGTATCAATGAGCTGGGTCAGTTTGGATTCGGTGAGCGTCATGGGGGTCCTAGAGCTTGGCGATGATGTCTGCCAGCAGCCGCGAGATGCGGGGGCCGGCCGCCCGGCCGGCTTCAAGCACTTCCTCATGGCTGAGCGGAACCGGGCTGATACCGGCGGCCAGGTTGGTGACCAGCGAGATGCCGAAGACTTCCATACCGGCGTGGCGGGCGGCAATGGCTTCCAGCGCCGTGGACATGCCCACCAGGTCCGCGCCAATGCGCTTGGCGTACCGTACCTCGGCCGGAGTTTCGTAGTGCGGGCCGGGGAACTGGGCGTAGACGCCCTCCTCCAGCGCCGGATCCACTTCCCGGGCCAGCGCCCGGATCCGGGACGAGTACAGGTCCGTCAGATCCACGAAGGTGGCGCCTTCCAGCGGGGAGGCTGCCGTGAGGTTGATGTGGTCGCTGATCAGCACGGGCGTGCCGGGCTTCCAGTGTTCCTGCAGTCCACCGCAGCCGTTGGTCAGGACCATCACCTTGGCCCCTGCCGCCGCCGCGGTGCGGACGCCGTGGACCACGGCGCGCACGCCCCTGCCTTCGTAGAAGTGCGTGCGGGCGCCCAGCACCAGTGCGTGCTTGCCGGTGTCCGTGCGGATGGAACTGATAGTGCCGACATGGCCGACGACGGCGGGCGCCCGGAAGCCGGGAATGTCCGCTGCGGGGATGGTGGCGGTGGTTTCACCGATGAGGCCGGCGGCATTGCCCCAGCCGGAGCCAAGGACCAGGGCGACGTCGTGCTTTTCGACGCCGGTCTGCTCGGTGATGTAGCCGGCGGCGCTCTGCGCCAGGGCGAAGGGGTCCTGTGCCTGATCCGGATGTGCCGGATTTGCCTGTGCCGCGTCGGTAGGAGTAGTCACGATAACCAACCTACCGGCTGTGACAGGCCCGCTCCATCCGGAATGCTTATCGACGTTCTGCCCAAAGGTCTTTCCCCGTCCCGGGTATTCGTTCATGATTGGCATACGGGGCCAAACCGATGACAGATAAGGGGCAGACCGATGTCTGTGCACAGGCCCGACGATCCATTGGCGGGCACAGTTTCACGGGATTCTGGATTCTCCGGCCGAAGCATCTCCCGCCGTACCTTCGGAATGATCGCGGGCACTGCGGCTATGGCCGCTGCCAGCGTGTATGCCATCGCTTCGACCGGCGTGCGCACCGCGGCCCAAACCGCGAAGGCGTCATTCGGATCCGTGCGGATAGTCCGGGCGGGCCGCCAGGCCAGGTTCACGGCCAGCGGCCGGGCCACTTTCCGGACAACCCCCGGCCCATCCGACTTCAGCCGGCTGGCCAGCGTTTCGGCCGCAGCTCCCGCCGCCGCGGGCGGCCACGGCCATACCGGCGGGGACATCCCGGCCACCCCGTCCGGGCAACCGGTGAACGAAACCTGGGGGGACGTCGTCGTACTTGAAGTGGAAGTGGCCAATTCCGGGACGGAACCCCGGCTGTTCTCACCCGGCCAGATGCGGCTGAAGGTGGGGGAGGACGGGCCGACGGTCACGCCGCGGGACGCGAGCCGCGGGCCGGGTGCGATTCCGGCCGGGGTCACGGAAGTGGTGTGGGTCAGTTATCTGGCGCCGTCGGACGCGGGCGAGTTCTCGGTGGAGTTTACGGATCCGCAGCAGGACAGCCAGTTGGTGATGGGCGTTCCGCGTGTCCTAGAGGGCGCCACTGCGGACGGCATCGCACGGGCCTCCTAGGTCTCATTAACACCCACGGGCGCTCATTCCGCGATGACGGTGACGGTGCGGGTGGCCATGATGCTGGTGAACAGCCGGTCCTGGTGAACGTCGTTATCCCTTTGTGCCTCACCGGCCTGGCCGCGGAACCGGAAATGGTTTGAGCCGGGACAACCGATAGGACAGAATGGGGTTCTGTGACGACTCGACGTGATTCCAAGGCAATGAAGCTCGCAGTTCTCGGTGGCGGACCGGGCGGATATGAGGCAGCGATGGTGGCCGCCTCGCTGGGCGCCGATGTCACTGTTGTGGAGCGTGCCGGGCTGGGCGGTTCAGCGGTGCTGACCGACGTCGTACCTTCCAAGACGCTGATCGCGACCGCCGAATCCATGGCCCGCGCCAGCCAGGCCGGCGGCCTGGGAGTCATGGTGGGCGACCTGAGTGTGGATATGGAGCAGGTGAACAAACGCCTGCTGAACCTGGCCCGGGAACAGTCCGCGGACGTGCGCTACGGCCTGGAGAAGGCCGGCGTGAAGATCATCATGGGAACCGGGCGGCTGCTGGACAGCTGCCGGATCGAGGTTGAGGCCGACGGCGGCACCCAGGTGATCGAAGCAGACGCCATCCTGATTGCCACCGGCGCCCATCCGCGCGAATTGCCGACCGCCAAGCCGGACGGTGAGCGGATCTTCAACTGGACCCAGATCTACAATCTGCAGGACGTTCCCGAACACCTCATCGTCATCGGCTCCGGCGTGACCGGCGCCGAATTCGCCTCCGCCTACAACGGCCTAGGCTGCAAGGTCACCCTGGTTTCCAGCCGCGACCGCGTGCTGCCGGGCGAGGACGCGGACGCGGCGGAGGTGCTGGAGGACGTGTTCGCCGAACGCGGCATGAACGTGCTCTCGAAAACCCGCGCCGAATCCGTGGAACGCACCGGGGACGGCGTCCGCGTGACGCTGTCCGACGGCCGCGTCGTGGAGGGTTCGCACTGCCTGGTCGCCGTCGGCTCCATCCCCAACACCGCAGGGATCGGACTCGAGGAGGCAGGCGTGCAGCTCGCCGAAAGCGGCCACATCAAGGTCGACGGCGTTTCCCGCACCACCGCGCCGAACATCTACGCGGCCGGCGACTGCACCGGTGTGCTGGCGTTGGCCTCCGTGGCCGCGATGCAGGGACGCATCGCCGTGGCGCACTGGATGGGCGATATGGTCATGCCGCTGAAGCTGCACCAGGTCGCATCGAACATCTTCACGTCGCCGGAAATCGCGTCCGTGGGCGTGTCCGAAAAGGACCTGGCCACGGGCAAGTACCAGGGCGATGTGATCAAGCTGTCCCTGAAGACGAATGCGCGGGCAAAGATGCGCCACGTCAAGGACGGCTTCGTGAAGATCATTTCGCGCAAGGGGTCCGGCACCGTCATCGGCGGAGTCGTGGTGGGGCCGGGCGCCTCCGAACTGATCTTCCCGATCGCCCTGGCCTGCACCCAAAAGCTGCATGTCGACGACCTGGCCAACACCTTCACGGTCTACCCCTCACTGACTGGCTCCATCTCCGAGGCGGCCCGCCGCCTGCACGTGCACCTGTAGCGTCTCCGGGCATGAGCACGCGGCTGGCGATCGTCTCCGATACCCATCTGCCCAAGCGTGCCAAGTCGCTGCCCGCCCAGGTGTGGGAGGCGGTGGAGGCGGCGGACGCCGTCGTCCATGCCGGCGACTGGGTGGACGAGGCGACGCTGGACGAATTCGAGCAGCGATCGAGCCGCCTGATCGCCTGCTACGGCAACAATGACGGCCCGGAACTGCGGCGGCGGCTGCCCGAGGTGGCCCGTGCGGAGCTCGACGGCGTCCGGCTGGCCGTGGTGCACGAGACCGGCTCCGCGCAGGGGCGGGAGCAGCGGATGGATGCCCGGTATCCGGACGTGGACGTCCTGGTCTTCGGGCACAGCCACATTCCGTGGGACACGGTGACTCCGGCGGGCCTGCGGCTGCTGAATCCCGGGTCTCCAACGGACCGCCGCCGCCAGCCCTACTGCTCCTACATGACCGCGGTCGTAGAGAACGGCAGCATTGAGGCCGAACTGCACCTGCTGGGCTAGCGGCCAGGACAGTGGCCAGCATATGGACTTTTCCCGCCGTCCATGATGCGGACGGCTTTGTCCGGGGTCTGGACCCCGGCGCTACAATTGATGGGTCGATTTTTCGTTTCAGACCCCCTGGCCCCACGAGCGGGCAGGGACCCATAGTGAAAGCTGTATCCAACATGTCATCAGCGGCACCAGTCAAACCGACTGCGCCTGGGGCGCCGGCGAATTCGCGCGGACGCGTCATCGTAGCCAGCCTTATTGGCACCTCGATCGAGTTCTACGATTTCTACGTCTACGCCACCGCGGCCGTCCTGGTCTTCCCGGCGTTGTTCTTCCCGAACACGGAAGGCATTTATGCCCTTCTGAGCTCCTTCGCGGTCTTCGGTGTGGCGTTCATCGCGCGCCCGGTCGGTTCCATTGTCTTCGGCCACTTCGGCGACAAGTTCGGCCGCAAGGGCACGCTGGTGGCTTCGCTGCTGACCATGGGCATCGCAACCTTCCTCATCGGCTGCCTGCCCACCGCGAAGGTTGAGGGCTGGGCCTTCTGGGCGCCGGCGCTGCTGGTGCTGATGCGCTTCGCGCAGGGCCTGGCGCTGGGCGGCGAGTGGAGCGGCGCGGCACTGCTGGCCACCGAAAACGCACCGGCCAACAAGCGCGCCATCTACGGCACCTTCCCGCAGCTGGGTGCCCCGATCGGCTTCATCCTTGCCAACACCCTTTTCCTGATTCTGAGCATCAACCTGGACAACGACGCCTTCATGGCCTGGGGCTGGCGCATTCCGTTCCTGGCCAGCGCGGTCATGGTGATCATCGGCCTGTGGGTCCGCCTGAAGCTGGTGGAAACCCCGGCCTTCCAGAAGGTCGTGGACAAGGGCGAGGTCACCAAGCTGCCCTTCGGCCGCATGCTCAAGACCAGCTGGCGGCAGCTCATCCTGGGCACGTTCATCATGCTGGCCACCTACGTGCTCTTCTACCTGATGACCACGTTCACCCTGTCCTACGGCACCGCCGCCCGGACTGAGGAAGAGGCTGCTGCCAAGGCTGAAGCCGCGGGCAAGGCCTTCGACCCGTCCACCTTCACGGAGGGCCTGGGCTACGCCCGCAACGACTTCCTGCTGATGCTGATCGTGGGCGTCGTATTCTTCGGCATCTTCACCCTGGTCGCCGGTCCGCTGGCGGAGAAGTATGGCCGCCGCAAGACCCTGCTCTGGGTCACCGCCGGCATTTTCATCTTCGGCTTCCTGTGGGTCCCGCTGTTCGACGGCGGTTTCGCAGGCACCATGGCCCACCTGATCCTCGGCTTCACGCTGATGGGCCTGACCTTCGGCCCCATGGGCGCGATCCTGCCCGAGCTGTTCCCCACGAACGTCCGGTACACCGGTTCGGCCGTGGCCTACAACTTCTCCTCCATCCTGGGCGCGGCCGTGGCACCGTTCATCGCCGTTGCCCTGTGGCAGGCCGCCGGCGGCAGCACGTTCCTGGTGGGCGTGTACCTCAGCGCTGCCGCCGTGCTGACCCTGGTCGCCCTGTTCCTGAGCAAGGAGACCAAGAACGTGGACTACGAGAACCAGAGCAGCTAGAACTCCAGACGCAGCAGGGGCCGGACTTCCGTGGAAGTCCGGCCCCTGGCGCTTAATACCCGCGGGGTTGCGGGCGGGGTGCAGGCGGTCAGTCCGCGATGGTGGCCACTACGGCGCCCGCCGAGACGGTGTCGCCGGGGGAGGTGGACAGGCCGGAGACTGTGCCGGCGCGGTGCGCGGTCAGCGGCTGTTCCATCTTCATGGCTTCAAGCACGACGACGAGATCGCCTTCCGCGACCACGTCACCGTTGGCTACGGCCACCTTCACGATCGTGCCCTGCATCGGCGAGGCCAGGTCATTGCCAGTGGCTGCGGCGGGGGCCGAGCTGCGTCCGCGCTTCTTCGTCTTGCCTGCCTTGCCCGGTTTGCCGGACCCTGCGGCCGCGCCGGACGCAGCGGCGCCCACGCCCAGGCCTGCGGGCAGCGTGACCTCCAGCCGTTTGCCGCCCACCTCGACGGTCACGCGCTGCCGCTCGTCGGCGTCGTCCGTTTCAGTGGTGCCGCCAGGCACCCAGGCGGGCAGGTCGTTGACGAACTCGGTTTCGATCCAGCGGGTGTGGACCGAGAACGGGCCCTCCGCGGGGGCGAAGGCCGGATCGGCAACCACGGCCTCGTGGAACGGGACAACAGTGGGCATGCCGTCGATCCGCAGTTCGGCCAGCGCGCGGCGGGAGCGCTGCAGCGCCTGCTCGCGGGAAGCGCCGGTGACGATCAGCTTGGCCAGCATCGAGTCGAAGTTGCCGCTGATGACCTCGCCGGCTTCGATCCCGGAGTCCACGCGGATGCCCGGGCCGGCGGGAAGCCTGATGGCTTCGACCGTCCCGGGGGCGGGCATGAAGTTGCGGCCCGGGTCCTCGCCGTTGATGCGGAATTCGAACGAATGGCCGCGGATTTCCGGGTCGTCGTAGCCCAGGGCCTCGCCGCGGGCCAGCCGGAACTGCTCGCGGACCAGGTCGATTCCGGTGACTTCCTCGGACACGCAGTGCTCCACCTGCAGGCGGGTGTTGACCTCCAGGAAGGAGATCGTTCCATCCTGGCCGACCAGGAATTCACAGGTGCCCGCGCCCAGGTAACCGGCTTCCTTCAGGATGGCCTTGGAGGATTCGTAGAGCCGCTTGTTCTGCTCCTCCGTCAGGAACGGCGCGGGCGCCTCCTCGACGAGCTTCTGGTTGCGCCGCTGCAGCGAGCAGTCGCGGGTGGAGACCACCACCACGTTGCCGTGCGCGTCCGCCAGGCACTGGGTCTCCACATGGCGGGGTGCGTCCAGGAAGCGCTCGATGAAGCACTCGCCGCGGCCGAACGCGGCGGTGGCCTCGCGGACGGCGGATTCGTAGAGATCGGGGACTTCCTCGCGGGTGCGCGCGACCTTGATGCCGCGGCCGCCGCCGCCGAAGGCCGCCTTGATGGCAACCGGAAGGCCGAATTCGTCCGCGAAGCGGAGGACCTCGCCGGCGTCCTTGACCGGATCCGCAGTGCCGGGAACTAGGGGAGCGCCGACTTTTTCGGCGATGTGGCGGGCGCGGACCTTGTCGCCCAGCGCGGAGATGGCCTCGGGCGACGGGCCAATCCAGGTGATGCCGGCGTCGATCACGCGCTGCGCAAATTCGGCGTTTTCGGCCAGGAAACCGTAGCCGGGGTGGACGGCGTCCGCACCGGAGCGGACGGCCACTTCGAGGAGCTTGTCCATGACCAGGTAGGACTGGGCTGCGGTGGTGCCGCCCAGCGCATAGGCCTCGTCCGCCAGCCGGACGTGCAGGGCGTCGCGGTCCGGATCCGCGTAGACGGCTACGGAAGCGATGCCTTCGTCCCGGGCTGCGCGGATGACACGGACGGCGATTTCGCCGCGGTTGGCAACCAGCACTTTGGTGATGCTGGGTGTAAAGGACTCAGGGTTGGTCACTATGGCTCCTTCTTATCTCAGGCGAGCCTAACGCTATTTTGAAGGTTTCGCCCATGATCCACGCGGTGGTTGCGTGTTGCCGCCTGAATATTTGTAGGAAAGCTACAACGACGGCGGAGGTCGCCTTTTGCGCCCGGGTGCGGGAGCCTACTGCCAGAGATCGGTGATTTGGACGTCGGCGTGGGCCAGCAACTGGCGGAGGGTGGAGACACTCAGGCCGACGACGGTGTGCGGGTCGCCGTCGACCTTGGTGATGAAGGCCCCGCCCAGGCTGTCGATGGTGAACGAGCCGGCGACGTGCAGCGGCTCCCCGGTGGCAATGTACGCGTCGATCTCGGCGTCCGTCATATCCGCGAAGTAGACGGCGGCGTTGGCGACGGCTCCCACAGTTGCGCCGGTGCCGAACTCCTCGATCGCGTCCGTGTCCGCGGCGGTTTCGGTGGCTTTGACGGCCGAGCCGGTGGCGCCGTCGTGCTCCGCGCTGTCCAGCGGCTCGGCCTCCGGGTCTTCGTCCTCGAACTCCGCTTCCGTGGGGCGGCAGTCGATCAGCCAGTGGCCGGTGTGCAGGATCCCGTTGTTGTTGCGCATGCGGCGGATACGCTCCCGCGCGACCTCCGGCGTATACGGCTTGCCGTGGGCCTGGCCCTCGAACTCGAAGACCGAATCGCAGCCAAGGACCAGTGCTCCCTCTGCCTCCGGCAGCGCGGCCACGGCCTCGGCCTTGGCGCGGGCCAGCAGCAGGGCGGTGTCATGGGGGTCCGTGACGCCGTACTTGGCGGTGACCGCGTCCTCGTCGACATCGGAGACCAGCACGGCATGGGCGATGCCGGCGTCGGACAGGAGCTTGGTGCGGGCGGGGGAGGCGGAGGCGAGGATCAGCTTGGTCACGTCCTCTAGCGTATGCGACGTGCCGGACGGATGAAGACGTACGACGGCGGCCCCCGGCCTGGGAGCCGCCGTCGGGACGCTCGCTAGGCCCTGGCGTCCTCCAGCTCCCGCTCCGGCTCAGTTCCAGCCGCCGGCGCGGCGGCCAGCTTGGCGCCCTCGACATCCACATCGGGCAGGATCCGGTCCAGCCAGCGCGGAAGCCACCAGGCCGACTTGCCCAGCAGATGCATCGCCGCCGGGATGATGGTCATCCGCACCACGAACGCATCCACCAGCACGCCCAACGCCAGGCCGAACCCGATCGGCCGGACCATGGTCAGGTGGGAGAAGATGAAGCCTGCGAAGACCGAGGTCATGATGATCGCCGCGGCCGTGACCACCTTGGCCCCGTGGCTGAAGCCGGTGCGGACGGCGGTCCTCGCGTCCTCGCCCTGCGCGTAGGATTCGCGCATGCCGGAGACCAGGAACACCTGGTAGTCCATCGCCAGGCCGAAGAGTACGCCGATCAGGATGATCGGCAGGAAGCTCAGCACGGCCGCCGGATTGTGGACTTCAAAGATTTCGCCCAGCCAGCCCCACTGGTAGACCGCGACGACGGCGCCGAAGCTGGCCGCGAGTGAGAGCAGGAAGCCGCCGGTGGCCAGGACCGGCACCAGGATGGACCGGAACACCAGCAGGAGCAGCACCAGGGACAGCCCGACCACGATCCCCAGATACAGCGGCATGGCCTCCGTCAGCTTCCCGGACACATCCACATTGGCCGCCGTCTGCCCTGTGAGACCGATTTCGACGCCGGTGGCCTCCTTCACGTCGTCCGCCTCCGCCCGCAGGTCCGCGACAACCTGCTCGGTGCTGGCGCTGGCGGGACCCTCGGCCGGGATGACCTGGAAGACCACGGTCCGGCCGTCGTCGCTCACGGCAGCGGGCAGCGCCGCGGGCACGTTCTCCACCGCGCGCAGGCGGTCCGCGACGTCGTACTGCAGGTTCTCCGACTCGGCGGGATCCAGCCCGGCAGGCAGTTCGCCGACCACCACGATCGGCCCGTTGATGCCCTCGCCGAACGCTTCGCCCATCAGGCTGTACGCCTGGTAGGCGGTGGAATCCTCGGGTTCGGACCCACCGTCGGGCAGCGCCACGCGCAGCTGGGCGGCCGGAAGCGCGACGGCGGCCAGCGCCAGGACGCTGACGGCCAGGGTCGCGACGGGGTGCTTGGTGACGAAGGCGCCCCAGCCGCGCGCGGCGCGGGTCCGGTCTGCGGCAGCCTTGGCCGCCTGCGTGCCGGCACCCCCGGCCGCACGGGCTTTGGCCCAGGCCCGCCGGGAGACCAGCCGGGTCCCGATCAGCCCCAGCAGCGCCGGAGTCAGGGTCAGGGCCACGATCACGGCGACGGCCACGGTGGCGGCGCCCGCCAGCCCCAAGACGGTGAGGAACGGCAGGCCCGGAACCGCCAGCGCAGCCAGCGCGATGACGACCGTCAGTCCGGCGAAGAGCACCGAATTGCCGCTGGTGCCCGTGGCGCGCGCAATGGATTCGCCCATCGGCATGCCCTGCAGCACCTGCGTGCGGTGCCGGTTGACGATGAACAGCGAGTAGTCGATGCCCACGGCCAGCCCCAGCATCAGCGCCAGCATGGGGGAGATGGAGGTCATCTCGATGACGCCGGTCAGCGCGAAGGTGCCGCCGACGCCCACGGCGACGCCGATGATGGCCATCAGCAGCGGCAGCCCGGCGGCCACCAGCGTGCCGAGCATCAGCAGCAGCACCAGCGCGGCGACCGCCACGCCGATAAGCTCGGCGGTGCCAAAGATCTGGGAGACGTCCTCGGTGATGTCCTTGCTGAAGTGGATTTCGACGCCGGCCTCCGCCGCCTCGTTCACCGTAGCCTGGACCTCCTGCCGGACCTCGGGCGTGATGGCGTTGATGGATTCGGTGAACTGCACCTGGCTCAGGGCCACCTGGCCGTCGCCGGCGGGTTCGGAGACGAAGCGCATCTCCGCGGCCGCCTCCAGCTTGCGCTCCGCCAGTGCGAGCGCTTCTTCGTTGGCGACGATTTCGCGGGCGCCGGCGTCGAGCTGTTCGCGCCCGGCGTCCAGCTGGGCCTGGGCCTGCTCCAGTCCGGGCATACCGGCCGCCGCGGCAGCAGCCAGCTGGGCCTGCTGCGCCTCCAGCGCCTGCTGGCCTGCGGCGAGCTCGGCCTTGCCGGCCTCGAGCCGGGCCCGGCTGTCGGCAGCCTGGGCGGCGCCGGCGTTGAGCTGGGCCTGTGTATCGAAGGGGTTGAGGACGGACTGGACGTCCGGCAGCTGGGCGAGGCTGTCCAGCGCCTGCCGGATGGCATCTTCCTCCGGGGCCGTGAAGTCCGTGCCATCGGACCGGAAGACGATCGCCCCTGTGCCGCCGGCCGCTTCCGGCAGATCCTGCTGCAATTGGTCCAGGACGCGCTGGGTCTCGGTCCCCGGGATCGTGAAGTTGTTGGTCATGGTGCCGTGGAAGGCGGCTGCCGCGCCGCCCACGCCCAGGGCCAGGGCCGTCCAGAACGCGACGACCCACCAGCGGCGGCGGTAACAGAACTGTCCGAGTTTGTAGAGGAGGGAGGCCATGGATGCTAACCGTTCTCGAGAAGGGTTGGTGGCGGTGGTGGATTCAGCGCGCGAAACCGTGGCGCAGGTGGCCCATCACATCGATGAGCAATTGCCGCAGGACGGCGAGGGATTCGGCACTGACATCGTTCCCGCGGCGGCGGAACCATTCAGCCAGGGCGGCCTGGCCGCAGGAGAGCACCGAGCCCACGAGCGCGCTGATGTACAGCGGGTCATTGTTGGCGCCCGGGCGCTGCCGGATGGCGTCGACGATCTTTTCTGAGCAGTTGTCCCACGCTTCCAGTTGGAAGCGGTACATCTGGGGATTGTTGACCGCGATGCCGTACACCTCCGCCATGGTGGCCAGGTGCATCGGATCAGCCAGCGCGATCAGGGCCTGCTGTGCCGATTCGACCAGCGGTTCGTCCGCCGGACGGGAATGGAACTGGGCCAGCGCGGTGTCCAGGAAGCTTTCGGTGGAAACGGCCAGGGCCGCCTCGGGGCTGGGGAAGTAGTTGAAGAAGGTTCGCCGGGAGACGCCGGCCGCGCCGGCAATGTCATCGACGGTGAATTGGCCCATGCCCCTGGAGCGGACAAGGGCCAAGGTGGCCTCCGCGATGGCGCGGCGGGTCGCCGCCTTGTTGAGCTCGCGCCGGGACACGCCGTCGGGAACCTCCGGTGTCAAAGTCACCGTCTTACACTAAGTGCAATTGCACTGAGTGCAAGTTAAAGCTTGCGGTGCCGACAGGCCTGCTGGGTGCGGATCGAACCGGTACGGGCACGGGAAAGGGGGCGCACCTCGGTGGTGCGCCCCCTTGGTTCCGAATTATGGCCGACTGGAGTTCCTGAAGCGCAGGGCGATGGCCTCGGGGTCCAGCACGCCGCCAACCGGAGTCGCCTCGACTATGGACTTCAGCAGTGCTTCCAGCGCCATTGCGGCTTCGTCCCGTGTGAATCCCTCGAGCAGCGGCAACATCCGCGGCGAAGCGATGGTCTGGAAGTCGATCGCATAGGTATCGCCCCCGGCCCCCTCGGACTGGTCCCTGATTTCAAAAGCGGCGATCGTGGCGACATTCAGCGCTGCCGCGCCGTTGTCAATCTTCAGGAAAGTGGCCATGTGTTGATCCTTTCGGTGGATTCAGGGGTTCAGGCTGCTGCCGCAGCCAGGCCGGGCAGGCCGAAGCGGCGCCGCCAGTCGGAGGGCACCAGGCGGACGAATTCGCGGTTGCTTGACATGAATTTCCGGATGGCGGGGCAGAACGGCAGCGCCGCCACCCGCCGGCGGCGCGTTGACCCCAGGGCGTGGCTGATCAGGATGTCCTCCACGCCGCGGCCCTGGAAATGGGGCAGGATCTCGGTCCGCAGGAACCAGATTCCGCGGTCGTGGGTGCGGTAGCGGACGAAGCCGGCCAGCTCGCCCTCTTCGTAGATTTCGAGCCGGGATGCTGCGTGGTTGTTCAGAACGGTGGGCATGGGCTCCTCCTGGTGTGCGTCAGTACTGCCTGGGTCGGGTGGCCTAATAGTAAGCACACTTATTGTCGCCCGTCATATCGAACGCAGGACGCCGACCCACCGGCGGGCGATCTGTGACCATCCCGGAGGCAGGCCGGCGTCTTGGAAGAGCAACCGTCCGCTAGGACATTGCGTTGGCTAGGACCTTGTGCCGGCCGGCACCTTGGCCGCACCGGCATCGCGGACGCTGGTGCCGTCGTCGTTCGCTGCGGTTTCCGCAACGTCGTCGGCGAAGGGATCGCCGGTACGCGCTGCGTTGTACAGCCCCAGGTCCAGGATGCCCTGGCGCCGGGCAACGATCGTCGGGACCACGGTCTGGCCCGCGACGTTGACCGCGGTGCGGCCCATGTCCAGGATCGGATCGATCGCCAGCAGCAGGCCCACGCCCTCCAGTGGCAGCCCCAGGGTGGACAGCGTGAGGGTCAGCATGACCGTCGCGCCGGTGGTGCCGGCGGTCGCGGCGGAACCGAGGACCGCGACGACGGCAACCAGCAGGTAGTCGGCGATGCTCAGCTCAATGCCGAAGAACTGGGCCACGAAGATCGCGGCGATGGCCGGGTAGATCGAGGCGCAGCCGTCCATCTTGGTGGTGGACCCCAGCGGCACGGCGAAGGCGGTGTAGGCGCGGGGCACGCCGAGGTTCCGCTCGGTCACCCGCTGCGTCAGCGGCATGGTGCCCATGGAGGAGCGGGACACGAATGCCAGCTGGATGGCCGGCCAGGCGCCGGAGAACCACTGCTTGATGGACAGCCCATGGGCGCGGATCAGCACCGGGTAGACCACGAAGAGCACCAGTGCCAGGCCGGCGTAGATGGCGACCGTGAACATGCTCAGCGAGCCGATGGTGTCCCAGCCGTAGGTGGCCACAGCCTTGCCGATCAGGCCCACGGTGCCGATCGGAGCCAGGCGGATGATCCACCACAGCACCTTCTGGATCACGGCCAGGGCGGAGGCATTGAGCTTGAGGAACGGTTCGGCCGGCGCGCCCACCTTCAGGGCGGCGATGCCGACGGCGATGGAGATCACCAGGATCTGCAGGACGTTGAAGCTCACGCTGGTGGTGACGGCCCCGGACTCCGCGACCTTGCTGGCGGCCTCCAGGCCCAGGAAGTTGGACGGGAACAGGCCGGTCAGGAACGCCCACCAGTCGCCGGTCCGTCCGGTGTAGGCATCGGGGGCCTCACCGGAGGCGGTGGCACCCGGCTGCAGCACCAGGCCCAGTCCCAGGCCGATGACCACGGCAATGAAGGCCGTGATGGCGAACCACAGCAGCGTCTGCCAGGCCAGCTTCGCGGCGTTGGCCACCGCGCGCAGGTTGGCGATGGAGCTGACGACGGCGGTGAAGATCAGCGGCACCACGGCGGCCTTCAGCAGCGACACGTAGCTGGAGCCGATGGTGGTCAGCGTGGCGGTGAGCCAATTCGGTTCACCGTTTGCATCACCCAGGGATTTGGCGACGAGTCCGAGGCCCAGCCCGACGACCAGGGCGGCGATGATCTGCGGTCCGAAGGATGTGGCCCAGCGTGGCAGGGAACGGCCGGTTTTGGCCTGCGTTGAGGAAGTCACTCCAAGACTGTAGGTGAACACTGCTAGCAGATTGGAGCGGAGATTACGAAATATGAAGGATGGCGTCCGAGGGCGGGCCGTTGCCTTGGGCGCTCATAGCGCGCCATTCCGCGGCTGTGCAGGTTTATTCCCGGCCCAATTGTGACGAACCTCCACTTGGTCCCGGTGGTTGAGGGAGGCGCGCCAGGACCTCGCTCAACCACCGGGGGGTCAGCCGAGCAGTGCGCGGCGCAGGGTGTCGAGGCCGACCGAACCCAGGTTCAGTGCCCTGGAGTGGAAGCTCCTGAGATTGAACTCCTGGCCTTCGCGCTCCTTGACCTCGTCCCGGATCTGCTCCCAGAGCCGCTGGCCGATCTTGTAGGCCGGTGCCTGCCCCGGCCAGCCGAGGTAGCGCGTGAACTCGAACTTGAGCTGGCCTTCGCTGATGGCGATGTTCTGCCGCAGGAACTCATAGCCCTTCTCCGGAGTCCAGGTGCCGCTGCCCCAGCGCGCCGGGACCGGCAGGCCAAGATGGACGCCGATGTCGAATACCACCCGCGCAGCCCGCATCCGCTGGGCATCCAGCATGCCCAGCCGGTCCCCGGGATCCTTGAGATAGCCGAGCTGCTCCATCAGCCGTTCTGCGTACAGGGCCCAGCCTTCACCGTGGCCGGAGACCCAGCAGACATTGCGGCGCCAGTTGTTCAGCAGGTGGCGCCGGAAGGTTGCCGTTGCCACCTGCAGGTGGTGGCCGGGCACGCCCTCGTGGTAGACCGTCGTCGTTTCCTTCCAGGTCGTGAAGGTGTCCTCGCCCTCCGGGACGGACCACCACATGCGCCCGGGGCGGGAGAAATCATCGCTGGGCCCGGTGTAGTAGATGCCGCCTTCATTGGTGGGCGCAATGCGGCATTCGAGCACGCGCATGATGTCCGGGATGTCGAAATGGGTGTCGGCCAAGTCCGTGATCGCCTGGTCGGAAAGATCCTGCATCCACTCCCGCAGCGCTTCGGTGCCATGCAGCTGGCGCCCGGGATCCTCGTCCAGGGCCTTCATGGCTTCCTCGATGGACGCGCCCTCCCTGATCTGGTTGGCCACTTCCTCCTGTTCGGCGATGATCCGGTCCAGCTCCTCGACGCCCCACTGGTAGGTCTCCTCAAGGTCCACGGCGGACCCGAGGAATACCCGCGACATCAGGGCATAGCGTTCGCGGCCCACGGCATCTGCTTCCGGTGCATGCGGCAGCAGCTCGTCCTGCAGAAAGGCGGCCAAGTGGCGGTACGCCGTCCTGGCGGCCTCGGCGCCGGCGCGCAGCTCGGCTTTGAGCTCCGCGGGGAGGGCATGTTCCGTTTGCCGGCCGCCCGCCGTAGTTTCGGCCTGGGCCGCCAGGTTGTCGAAGAAGCCGCCGTCCGCGGTGAAGCGGTTGGCCTGCTCGACGACGGCGTTCACCTGTCGGGCAGCGGCCACCAGGCCGCGGGACTGTCCCTCGCGCAGGGAAGTGATGTAGCCGCTGATGGCATCGGGAACGTTGGCCAACCGCCCGGCGATATGGCTCCAGTGTTCCGCCGTGTCCGTGGGCATCAGGTCGAAGATTTCACGGATTTCCTGCGCCGGCGAAGCAATGTTGTTGAGCATGGACAGATCCAGTCCAGTTTCGTGGATCTCCAGTTCCAGTCCAAGGCGCTCGCGCATCGCGTCCAGGGTGACCCGGTCCACCGTGTCCATCGGCGCCAGGTCCTCGAGCCGGCCCAGCGTCTCGCGGGCTGCCTCCGCCATGGCCTCGAAGCCGGCGGGGGAGTAGTCCCGGTATTCCGTCTCACGGCCCGGCAAGCCAAGAACGGTGGCGAATCCGGGGTCCAGTTCCAGCAGTTCGCCGGTGTAGGCATTGGCTACTTCGTCGATGATGGACGGCTGCCGGGGCACGTCCCCGGGCAGCGCGAGGCCCCGAAGCGGGAACGGATCAATATCGTCGGCAGGTGTCTCGTTGCTCACAGGCCGAGCTTACCGGAAGGTGTGCCGCCAGGCTCCGGGGCCGTGCGGCCGGAAGGGCCGCAGCAGTTCGCTCCGCCGGACGGTGCGGCGGCGGACACCCGGTGCCGCCGCCGGCTCCCCGGCCTGCAAGGCAAGTACGACGGCGGTCAGCGCCGCCAGTTCCTCGTCCGTCGGATTGCCGCGGGTCACGGAGAACAGCGGTGCCGCGCCGGCCGCGGCCTCCGGACCCGCCGCAGCTGCTTCCGCGGCTTGCCGGCGGACAGGGCCGCGGGCCGGCTGCGGATCCGCAGAGGCGGGCGGCTCCTGCAAGGCGGGTGCCGGCGTTGTGCGTGGTAGTGCCAGTGCTGTGCTCATAGCGGAATGTTTCCGTGCTTCTTGTGGGGCATGGTGGCGCGCTTTTCATGCAGGGCGCGCAGGCCGCGCACTATCTGGACGCGCGTCTCGGACGGGGCGATCACGGCGTCGACATAGCCGAGCTCGGCAGCCTGGTAGGGATTCAGCAGTTCCTCTTCGTACTGGGCGATGAAGCCCTGGCGGACCGCATCGACGTCGGCTCCGGTGTCGGCCGCGGCGACCAGTTCGCGGCGGTAGAGGATGTTCACCGCGCCCTGGGCGCCCATCACGCCGATCTGGGCGGTCGGCCACGCAATGTTGATGTCGGCGCCCAGCTTCTTGGAGCCCATCACGATGTACGCTCCGCCGTAGGCTTTGCGCGTGATGACCGTCAGCTTCGGCACGGTGGCCTCGGCGTAGGCGTAGAGAAGCTTGGCGCCGCGGCGGATGATGCCGTTGAATTCCTGGTCCTTGCCCGGCAGGAAGCCCGGCACGTCCACGAGGGTCAGGATCGGAATGTTGAAGGCGTCGCAGTGGCGCACGAACCGGGCCGCCTTCTCCGAGGCGTTGATGTCGAGTGTCCCGGCGAACTGCAGCGGCTGGTTCGCGACGACACCGACGGTGTGGCCCTCGACCCGGCCGTAGCCGATGATGACATTCGGCGCGTAGAGTGCCTGCATTTCCAGGAAATTGCCGTCGTCGACTATGGCCTCGATGACGGTGCGCATGTCATAGGGCTGGTTGGCGGAATCAGGCACCAGGGCGTCGAGCGCCAGATCATCCTCGTTGACCCCGAGGTCCTCCGCGAAGTCGGTCCGGGGCGCCTCGCTGAGGTTGTTGGAGGGCAGGAAGTCCAGGAGCTCACGGACGAATTCGATGGCGTCCTGCTCATCGACGGCCAGGTAGGTGGACGTTCCGGTGGTGGCATTGTGCTGCCGGGCGCCGCCGAGCGTCTCCATGTCCACATCTTCGCCGGTCACCGTCTTGATGACATCGGGGCCGGTGATGAACATATGCGACGTCTTGTCCACCATCACGACGTAGTCGGTCAGCGCCGGGGAGTAGGCCGCACCGCCGGCGGACGGGCCCATGATCAGCGAAATCTGCGGGATGACGCCGGAGGCATGCACGTTATTCCGGAAGATGTCCGCGAACATGGCCAGCGATGCCACACCTTCCTGGATCCGCGCGCCGCCGCCGTCCAGGATGCCGATCACCGGGCAGCCGTTGCGCAGGGCGAATTCCTGCACCTTGACGATCTTCTCGCCGTTGACCTGGCTCAGCGAGCCGCCGTAGACGGTGAAGTCCTGGCTGTAGACCGCGACCGGCCGGCCGTCGACCGTCCCGTAGCCGGAGACGAGGCCGTCGCCGAGGGGCTTCTTCTTTTCCATGCCGAACGCCGTTGACCGGTGGATGGCCAGGGCGTCGAACTCCACGAAGGAATCCGGATCCAGAAGCAGTTCGATGCGCTCGCGGGCGGTGTGCTTGCCCCGGGCATGCTGCTTATCGACGGCTTCGGCGCCCGAAGGGAACAGGGATTGAGCCTGCCGGCGGCGGAAATCCGCAAGCTTGCCGGCCGTTGTCTGCAGATCAATGATTTGATCCTGGTCAATGCTCAATTAGCTCTCCGGAGGGATCGGCGACATGGGGTCCTGCGCGACGTCCTGGGTGCTTAAGTAGGTTTCGCACAAAAAGACGGGCGTTCCATCAAGTCTAATGAGCCAAACACCCCTGACTGCTGTAGGGATCCTACAATTTCGTACCCGACACCTTAGCTGGGAGGCTGTTGTTACCCGTGGGTAACAGTGCGTGGACATTTCGACTATTCTGGGGCAATGACTTCCAGCAAGGACGCTTCGTCATCGATTGATCACCGCCCGGCTCCGGCCCGGAATCCTGCCCCGCTCCCTGCCCGGACGCTTTCCGGACGGACGGTTCTGATGTCCGGCGGAAGCCGCGGGATCGGCCTCGCCATTGCACTGCGCGCCGCGCGCGACGGCGCCAATGTGGTGCTCCTGGCCAAGACCAGCGAACCGCATCCCAAGCTTGAAGGCACCATCCATACCGCGGCGGAACAGATTGAGGCGGCCGGCGGCAAGGCGCTGCCGGTGGTGGGCGATGTGAGGAACGACGGCGATGTGGCCGCCGCCGTCGAAGCGGCCGTTGAGCGCTTCGGCGGGATCGACATTGTGGTGAACAACGCTTCTGCCATCGATCTGTCCTCGACCTCCGAGGTGACGATGAAGAGCTACGACCTGATGGCGGACATCAATACGCGCGGCACGTTCATGCTGTCCAAGTTTTCGCTTCCGGCGCTGCGGCGTTCGGATAATCCGCACATCCTCACGCTCTCCCCGCCGCTCAACCTCGCGCCGTACTGGGCCGGCCGGCACCTGGCCTACACGATGGCGAAATACGGGATGAGCCTGACCACCCTTGGGTTGGCGGAGGAACTGAAGCCGGACGGCATCGCCGTGAACTCGCTCTGGCCGCGGACGCTGATCAACACCGCGGCCATCCGTAACCTGCCCGGCGGCGAGCAAGCGGTGCGGGGTGCGCGCGGGGCGGAGATTGTGGCGGACGCGGCGCACGCCCTGCTCACCCGGCCCAGCCGGTCCGTGACCGGCCACTTCTACACGGATGAGGAAGTGCTGTCCGAGGAAGGCGTGGAGGACTTCAGCCGCTACAGCCCGGGGGTGCCGGAGAGCTCCCTGGTCCCGGATATTTTTCTCTAGAGATTTTTCTGCTCTAAGTATTTTCTGTAAGGCCCAGCCGCCATTAGTTGGCTTTCGGCTCGGCCAACTCCTCGTCTGAATCGACCTTGTCTGAATCATCCTTGGCGTCGGCCTGTCCGGCAGTGCGCTCATCGGTGTCTGCTTCTGCCTCTTCGGCTGCGGCGCGTCCGGCCTCGGTCTTTTCTTCGGCGGCTGCCTTTTCTTCGGCTTCTGCCTCCTCGGCTTCCTCGGCTTCTGCCTCGTCGGCTGCGGCGCGTTCGGCCTTGGTCTTTTCTTCGGCGAGCCGTTCGGCTTCGGCTTCCTTGGCTTCTGCCTCGTCGGCTGCGGCGCGTTCGGCCTTGGCCTTTTCCTCAGCGAGCCGTTCGGCTTCGGCCTTTTCTCCGGTCAGCTGCTTGGCCCTCGCCTCGGCTTCCTGCTGAGCTATCCGCGCTTCTTGAGCCGGGTCGCCGGCAGCTGTCGGCGACCCCGAAAACGGGATTCTTGAGGTTGGCGCTACCGGCAGCAAGGCCCCATCCGCCTTGTCTTCGGCGTCTTTGGCCGTCCTTCCGGCGATTCCGGTTGAGGCCTCCGCTGCGTCTTCCGCCGCGTTGGCTTCCCGGTCCTCATCGTCGTCGTCCCGGTCCTGGTTTCCGTTGCCCGTGCCGGCATTCTCGCTGGGGTCGGAGTTTCCGCCCGGGCTGCGGCTGTTTCCAGGTCCACTGTTGTTTCCGGGTTCCTGCACGTTTGGAGCCGACGGACTAACTACGTCGGCCGGGGCAAGGTTGATCGGTTCCTGTGCGTCGCCCTCATCGTCGCCGTCTCCGTTACCGGCATTGTCGTTGTCGGCGATTCTGGTTGAGGCCTCGGCTGCGTCTTCCGCCGCGTTGGCTTCCCGGTCCTCATCGTCGTCGTCCCGGTCCTGGCTTCTGTTGCCCGTGCCGGCATTCTCGCTGGGGCCGGAGTTGTCGCCCGGGCTGCGGTTGTTTCCGGGTTCCTGCAGGTTTGGAGCTGACGGACTAACTACGTCGGCCGGGGCAAGGCTGATCGGTTCCTGCGTGTCGCCGTATCCGTTACCGGCATTGTCGTTGTCGCCGTTGTCGTCATCGGGGCAGTCTAGTTCGTCGTCATCACCGGTGTTCCGGTCGCTGGCCTGGATCCGCTCGTCGTCATCCCGGTCCTTATTCCGGTCCCTATCGCCGTCACGGTCCCTATCGGTAGCGGCATCGGCATCGTCGTCCCGATCCCGATCCCCGTCGCGGTCATCGTCGTCCCGATCCCGGTCCCCGTCGTCCGAATCCCCGTCGTCCGAATCTCCGTCGTCGTCGCCGCCGCCGTCGCCGTTGTCTTCGTCGTCTTCTTCGCCAGCGGACGCGTCGCGGTCCTCGGCTTCCTCATCCAATGAGGAGTCGGAACGGGTTGACCCGGGGTTGACCAGGCCGAGGGCGGAGGCGGCCGGTTCTTCATCGGCGCTGTGCAAGGCTCCGGAGGTTACCCCGCCAGCGACAATAAGTCCGGCGACAGTAGCTGATCCGATGATGAATTTGCTCTTGTTCTGCATCTTGCTGCTCCTTGGAACTGAGGGAGGTTCCATATCCTCTAGTTCGAGGCACTGGATGCGCCCACCGAATCGCTCCGGCCTGCACAACCGAGCATTCGCCGTCGTCGGTTCTTTGCCCTTGTCCTATTTGTTGCAGTTTGTCCTTGGGGAAACGTTGACTGCTCCGTGCCGGACGGGAGGACCGGGAAGGCCGGTCCTCTCCCTGCCGGGTCCTCTGCCTGCGTAAGATCGTTCCTATGAGCCCGCGCTATTCCAGCTTAGAACGTCCCGGATTGAATCCGAAGAGTCTTCGTGACGGACTGTGTGCTCCGGCGGGTTCTTTCGCACGGGTGGACGTCGTGGGGACAACTGGGTCCACGAACGCCGATCTGGCCCGGCTGGCCGTCGAGGCGCCGGGGTCGTGGCCGGATCTGAGCGTCCTGACCACGGAGGTCCAGACGGCTGGGCGCGGCCGCCTCGACCGGCCGTGGACCGCACCGGAACGATCATCGATTTTTGTCAGCGTGCTGCTTCGTCCGCTGAACCGCAGCGGCCGACCGCTTCCGCCGCAGTCATATTCCTGGCTCTCGCTGATATCGGCCCTGGCTCTTGTCGAGGCCGTTGCGGACCGAGCCGAAGTGCAGGCTGACATCAAGTGGCCCAACGATGTCCAGGTGGACGGCCGGAAACTGGCGGGAATTTTGGCCCAGCTGGTGACCGGCGGCGCTGAGGCGCCCGCCGTCGTCGTTGGTACCGGCCTGAATGTGAGCCTGTCCGAAGCCGAACTGCCGGTGCCGACCGCCACCAGCCTGGCGCTCAGCGATGCTGCGACGACGGATCGGAATGTCCTACTCAAGGCCTATCTGCGGACGTTCGCCGAACTGTACCGGCGTTTCTGCATGGTCGACGGCGATGCACGCGCCGTGTGGACGGATGGCAGCACCCTGTCGGGACGGATTGCGGAACGGATGGTTACCCTCGGCCAGCAGGTCCGGGCGCAGCTGCCGGGCGGGGGAGTGCTCGAGGGGCTGGCGACGGGGCTCGACGCGGACGGCGCACTGCTGCTCACTGATGCGACGGGCGCACAGCACACTGTGAGCGCGGGCGACATCGTCCATCTGCGCCCCGCATGATGCTTCACCCGATGATGCGTTCCCCGAAAAGATTCGACGGGACCGTCCCGTGCGCCTGAAACTCGCACCCGGTGAACGGGTGATTGTGGCCAGCCGGAAACAGGCGAGGGGCCTGCTGGGGCCGTTCATCTTCTTCCTGCTGATGCTGGCTGCGTTGTTTTTCGGCCTGGGCTGGCTGAACCGCAACGGCGCTGCCCTGCCGTCATGGTCTGCGGAGTGGGTGCCGGTGCTGCCCCCAGCAATGATGGTGGTTGCAGGGGTGCTGATCCTGCGGTTTTCCGCCCGGCCGCTGCTTCGATGGCTGAACACCTGCTACATCCTCACCAGCCGGCGGCTGATAGTCCGCCGCGGTTGGTCCCGCAAGCAGTGGCAGGAAAACCTGCTGGTGGGCGTGTACCAGGTCCGCACCCGGCAGAGCCTACTGCAGCGTCTGCTGCGCAGCGGCACCTTGACCGTGGATCTGGGGTACGGCCGGACGGTGTCTTTTACCGACGTCCCGGAGGTGGAAAGATTCAAGGCATTCATCCTGGCCTCCATCGAGCGTCTGCCGCAGACTGCCATGTTCGATGGCGTAGATATGGATGGTGGCCAGGCGATGGACACCTATGGATGGGAGGGTCAATGAACGGTGAAAGCCCGGAGCAGGAGTACGGCGTGACCGGAGCCGGCCAGCCGGCCGGGTCCACGCAGGACCCTGCAACCGGCGCGATGCCCGTCGTCGACCCCCCTGCGCAGCAGCCCCCCGAAGCCAGCCAGCCGGCGTCGTCCGACCTGCCGCTGATGTCCGACGTACCGGCGGAATCGATCGTCCCGCTCATCCCGGAAACCCCGGATTCGATGATCGGAGCGGACCGCGGGGCCATCCGCGCCTTGGAGAAGGAACTGCTTGGGGGCGAACGTACGCTCAAGCGGCGCGAGGTGGCCGCCGGTGCGGGCGTCTCCCTCATGTCGGCCCGGAAGTTGTGGCGCGCCCTGGGTTTTCCGAATCTGGGCGACGACGACGTGTTCTTCACCTTCGGCGACCAGGATGCTCTGGAGACGATCATCGAGCAGGTGCGCGAGGGTCGCCTGACCGAGGACGCGGCGATTTCCCTGACCAGGTCGATCGGCCAGATGACGGACCGCATGGTCGTCTGGCAGATCGAGGCCATGGTCGAGGACATGGTGATCAATCGCGGCATCCCGGACGCCGAAGCCCGCAAGGCGCTGGTGGCGAATCTTCCGGACCTGATCAAGCCGCTCGAGGAGACCCTGGTCTATGCGTGGCGCCGGCAGATGAATGCCGCCGTGCAACGGCTGGTGCTGCGGGCCGAAGCGGGACTGGCGGCCAGCGCCGAGGGACGCGCCGGCGGCGAGGGCGACGAACCGCTGCCGCTGGCCCGCGCAGTGGGTTTCGCCGACCTGGTCTCCTATACCAGCCTCTCACGCCGGATGAATGAGAAGACCCTGGCGCAGCTGGTGCAGCGGTTCGAGAACAAGTGCGCCGAAATCATCTCGGTGGGCGGCGGCCGGCTGGTCAAGACCGTCGGCGACGAAGTGCTGTTCAACGCCGAAACACCGGAAGCAGGTGCTGAAATCTCGCTGGCCCTGGCCAAGACATTCAACGAGGACGAGCTGCTGCCGCAGGCGAGGGTGGCCATGGTCTACGGCCGGATTCTGTCCCGGCTCGGTGATATTTACGGTCCTACCGTGAATCTGGCGGCCAGGCTGACGTCGCTGGCGCAGCCGGGCACCGTCCTGGTGGATACGACGACGGCCGCCCGCCTGGCGCTCGACGACCGCTTTGTGCTGGAGCCGCAGGAGGTCCGTTCCGTCCGCGGCTTCGGCGATGTCCAGCCGGTGAGGCTCTCCCGCGGCGCCGGGGAAGGCCTGGTCCTGGACTGATTCCGCGGAGCGGCGCCGCGCACAATGGGGAGAACTCCCCATCCCTGTTGTTAACCAGGAACAGTGGTTTGTTAACCACTGTTCGCTACACTTACCCAGGAGGATAATTCCTCCACTAAGTTTAGAAAATATTCCTGGACATGCCGCGTGGCAGAGGTTTGGTGCTGTGAAATTCCGGAAATTCGGCCTGCAGGGGCGGCGGCGTTCTGTCGTTTCGGTCATAGCGCTGGCCGTGGTGGCCGCGTTGGCGCTGACGGGCGCCGTGCTCTATCCGGGTTTCCGGACCGCCGAGGTGGACCTGAACGACGGCGGCGTCTGGGTGACGAACAAGAGCATCGGCAAGGTCGGCCACCTGAACTACCAGTCGCAGACCCTCGACGGCGGCCTCACAACCCCGACCAACCAGTTCGATGTGCAGCAGGACGCGGCCACGGTCTTCATGACCAACGGCGAGGACGCCTCGGTGAGCCCGGTGGACGTGTCGAACGTGGTCCTGGGGCAGCCCACAGGGCTGCCGGGACATTCACGCATGGTGCTGGGAACCGAAGCGGTGGCCGTGGTGGATGCGGTCCAGGGCCGGGTCTGGGCAATGGGCGTGGAGGGTCTGCCGGCCTTTTCCGGGGCGGATACCGAACCGCTCATGGTCGATGTCGAGGGCGCCGTCGCGGCCATGGGCGTCGATGACCGTCTGCATGTGGCTGTCCCCGCACAGGAGAAACTTCTCACTTTCGAGCGGCAGGAGGACGGCGCCTACGCGGAGGCCGGCAGCCGCGGCCTCGCCGGCCTCAAGGATGCCGAGGACCCGCAGATTGCCGCCGTGGGCAAGGACGCCGTGGTGTTCGACGCCGGCAATGGCGCCGTCCATCTGCCGGGCGGCGGCACCACCGGACTGGACCCGGCGGACACCGAGGGCGCCCGCCTCCAGCAGAGCGGACCGGTGAGCGACATCGTCGCCATCGCCACGGCCAAGAGCCTGGTGAAACTGCCGCTGCGGGGCGGCGAGGGCACCGGCGTCGACGCCGGTGCACCCGGAGTGCCTGCCGCGCCGGTGCAGCTGGACGGCTGCATCCACGCGGCATGGGACGGCAGCCGGCAGTACCTGCGGGACTGCGAGGATGACGGCAACGACCGCAGCCAGTCCATCCCCGAGCTTGAAGGGCAGTCGGAACTGGTCTTCCGGGTCAACCGCGACGTCGTGGTGCTCAACGACATGAGCGGCGGCACCGTCTGGCTGGTCAACCATGACATGCACGTCGTGGACAACTGGGCGGACCTGGAACCGCCGCCCGGGGAGGACGACCAGAAGGCGGAGGAGGACTCCAACGAGATCAATCCGGTCACGGACCTGCCGGACCGCACCGAGGAGAACACGCCGCCGGTCGCCGTCGACGACGAATTCGGCGTGCGCGCCGGACGGACGACAATCCTGCCGGTCCTGTTCAACGACTCGGATTCCGACGGCGACCTGCTGACCGCCGCGCTGGAGGGCGACCAGCCCTCCGCCGGCACCGTCCAGGCCATCTATGACGGCACCGGTCTGCAGGTGGTGGTCCCGTCCAATGCTTCCGGTGCGGGCACCTTCAGCTACAAGGTCGACGACGGCCGCGGCGGCACGGATACCGCCACCGTGCGCCTGACGGTGGTGCCGGCGGACTCGAACCGGGCGCCGGTGCAGCTGCGCGAGAGCGTTCTGTCCCTGGAGCAGGGGCAGAGCCTGACCCAGAATGTCCTCACCGACTGGATCGATCCGGACGGGGACGATCTCCAGCTCACCGCCGCGCGCGTGGCGGAAGGCAGCGACATCGTCCGCATCCGTCCCGACGGTGAGCTGACCTTCCAGGACGTCGGCGTGAGCACCGGACGCAAGGAAGTGTCGGTGACCGTCTCCGACGGCCGGGACAGCACCACGGCCACCATGGTCTTCGACGTCAAACCCCGCGGCGTGCTGGCCCCGGTGGGCAACGCGGACTACGCCAGCGGCGCCGTGGGCGAGGAGATCGTCATTTCGCCGCTGAAGAACGACGTGGATCCCACCGGCGGCGAACTGCGGCTGGCGAAGGTGGACGAGATCGCCGACGCCACGGTGAAGGCGAATATCGACGCGGGCACGGTCAGCTTCCGCTCCGAACGCCCCGGCACGTATTACCTGACCTACCTGGTGACCAACGGCCCGGCGAGCGCCACCGCGCTGATCCGCATCGATGTGCTGCCGCCGGACGCCAGCGCCGGCGCGCCGGTGGCCGTGCGGGACACTGCCTTGCTGCCTTCGGCCGGCGAGGTGCTGGTGGACGTGCTGGCCAATGACTCCGATCCGGCCGGCGGCGTGCTGGTGGTCCAGTCCGTCTCGGCGCCGAAGGATTCGGCCATCACGCTTTCGGTGATCGACCACCATATCATCCGCGTCAGCGACACCCGCGGCCTGACCGCCCCGACCTCTTTCAGCTACGTCGTCTCCAACGGACGGGAGAGCGCCACCGGCGAAGTCTCCGTGTCCCCGGTCCCGGCGCCGGCCAAACTGCAGCCGCCGCGGGCCATCGCGGACGAAGCCACCGTCCGCGTCGGCGACGTGGTCAACATCCCCGTGCTGGCCAACGACGAGCATCCCAACGGCGCGGCGCTGACGCTGCTGCCTGAACTGGTGGAATCCGTGGATCCGGCGCAGGGGCTGCTCACCGTGTCCGAGACCGGGCTGCGGTTCAAGGCCGGCAGCCAGCCCGGCACCGTCAATGCTGTCTATGCCGTCGCCGGCCCGGATGGCCAGGAAGCTTCCGCCCAGGTCACCATCCACATCCGCCCCGTGGACGGCCAGAACAGTCCGCCGCTGCCGAAGCATGTGACCGGCCGGGTACTGGCGGGGGAGACCGCCAGCCTGCTCATTCCGCTGGACGGCATCGATCCGGATGGCGATTCGGTGACGCTCGTCGGCCTCGACCAGACGCCTGGCAAGGGCACGGCCACCGTCCGCGCCGCAGCGATCGACTACGCCGCCCCGGCCGGCGCTTCCGGTACGGATACCTTCAGCTACGTGGTCGAGGACCGCCTGGGGGCCCGCGCCACGGGCACCGTGTCCGTGGGCATTGCGCCGGTCTCGACCACCAACCAGCCGCCCATCGCGGTCGACGACGAAATCACCGTCCGTCCGGGCCGCAGCATCGCGTCGGATGTGCTGGCCAATGACACCGACGCCGACGGGGACACGATCCGCTACACCGCCGACGGCCTGCAAACGGATGCCGCCGTCGACGTGGCCGTGGTCGACGGCCGGGTCACCCTGACTGCGCCGGAGGAAGCCGGCGTGTTCATCATCCGCTACGGCATCGAGGACGGCCGCGGCGGCACGGACACCGGTAACCTCAAGGTGGATGTCCAGCCGGATGCCCGCCTGCTGGCGCCCATCGCCCGCGACGACCGGGTAGCCGTCTCCGAAACGGAGGGCAAGACCGAGGTCCAGGTGCCGATCCTGCGCAATGACGAGGACCCGGACGGTGTGGCAAGCGACCTTGAGGTCAGCCTCCCCGAAGGCAACGCGAATGTCTCCGTCGGGGCCGACGGCGCCCTGACGGTGGGCCTGACCGCCCAGTCGCAGCTCATCCCCTACACGCTGAGGGACATCGACGGCCTGACCGCCACGGCGTTCGTCATGGTGCCCGGCAGCGCTGAAGCACGGCCGACGCTGGCCAGCACGGAACCGCTGGAAGTGGTGTCCGGCGAAACGCTGGAGCTGGACCTTAATTCCCTGGTCAAGGTGCGCGAGGGACGCAGCCCGCGTCTGACCGTCGAGGACAAAGTGCAGGCGGTCAGCGGCACGGCGGCGGTCAACAGCGCCACGGGTATCACGTTTACGTCGAACCCGGACTATGCCGGACCGGCCTCGGTGTCCTTCGAGGTCACCGACGGCAGCGGTCCCGATGATCCGCAGGGCTTCAAGGCCGTGCTGACAGTGGGCATCAACGTCACTCCGAAGCAGGAGGAAAACCGGCCGCCCAGTTTCCGGGCCAACACGCTGGAAGTGGCCCAGGGCGAGCCAGCCGCCAGCCTCGACCTGCGGCAGGCCGTGTCCGATCCGGACCCGGGAGACTCGGACCGGCTCAGCTTCCAGCTGACCGGCGGTTCGCTGGACGGCGTCGACGTTTCGCTCGACGGCAGTGTATTGACGGCCAGGGCCGACGCCGATGCGCCCAAGGGCGCCACCGGTGTCTTCGACGTGGCGGTCTCGGACGGGTCCAATCCGCCGGTGACGTCCACGGTGACGGTCAACGTCGTGTCCACCAACCGGCCACTGGCGGTAGCGAACGACGACGTGATCGCCGATGCGCACCAGGGCCGGGCGGAATCGGTGAACGTGCTGACCAACGACACGAATCCGTTCCCGGAGTCCCCGCTGCGGCTGGTCACCGCCAATGTCAACGCCGGTCAGGGCACCGCCTCCGTCAGTGGCGACGTGGTGCAGGTGACCCCGGCGGCGGACTTCGTCGGCACGATGGAGGTCCGCTACCGCGTCCAGGACCAGACCCGGGACCCGGAGCGCGAGGTCGAAGGACGGGTGTTGCTCACGGTCAAGGGCAAGCCGGATGCGCCGGCCACGCCAGTGGTCCAGGAAGTCCGCGACCAGACCGTGGTGCTGATTTGGGATCCGCCGGCCAACAACGGCGAGGCCATCACCGGCTACACGGTCACGGGCAGCTCTGGCTTCAGCCAGGCCTGCGCCGCCACGACGTGCACGCTCACCGGATTGACGAACAACGTTGAGTACGTCTTCCAGGTGACCGCGGCCAATGCGGTGGGCGAGTCCGATCCCTCGCCGCAGTCGGCGCCGGCGCGCCCGGACGTGAAGCCGGAAATGCCGGCTCCGCCCGCGCTGGACTTTGGGGACGGCTCCCTGAACATCGCCTGGACGCCTCCGGTCTCCAAGGGCTCCCCGGTGAGCTCCTACAACCTGGAGATCTCGCCGCCGCCGGCCTCCGGCGTCGCCGAGAAGCGGAATATCACCGCCCCCCAGTACACCTGGACCGGGCTCACCAACGGGGTGGCCTACAAGGTCCGCGTCCAGGCCGTGAACGATGCCGTCGACCCCTCGGACTGGAGCGCCTATTCGGCCGCCGAGATTCCCGCCGGCGTGCCGGATGCGCCTGCCGCCCCGACGGCCTCCCGGGATGAATCCACCGTCAACGGCGGTGTGGTCAACGTGGCCTGGAAGGCACCGCCGTCCAACGGTGACAGCGTGAGCCGCTACGACCTGATGGTCTACCGCAACGGCGCACTGGAATCGACGCAGATCGACCTGCCGGGCGCGGTCACCAGCCACCAGTTCACCGGGCTGCAGACGACGGCGGACTACACCTTCGCGGTCGTGGCCCACAACAAGGCGGGAGCTTCGGCCGCTGGCGGGCAGTCGGCATCGGTGCGGCCCTACGGCCAGCCGCAGGCGGTGCAGTCCGTCAGCGCCGTAGCCACGGGCGAAAACACCCGCATCAAGCTCAATTTTGCGGCCCCGGGCAGCAACGGAAGCCCGATCAGCGGCTACCAGGTCTCGGTGGACGGCGGCGGCTGGAGCGGCATCGGCGGCCCCGGTGCGACCGTCAACGTCGGCAACAACGGTAACCCGGGCCACACGTTCCGGGTCCGCGCCGTCAACGCCGCAGGGGCGGGGCCGGCCAGCCCGGCGTCGAACGCGGAAACCGCCTACGGCCCAATCAACAACGCGTCCAACATCCGCAAGTCCTCCAGTGGGATCCACGCATCCTTCAGCTGGAACGCCAACCCGGACGCCTACGGCAACGGCCGGCCGGTGACGGGCATGGACGTGACCGTCAACGGCAACCGGGTGGCCAACAACGGCCAGTGGAACGGCGGCGACAGTCCGGACCAGACCCACACCCTCCGGATCACAGTGACGCGGGCCGACGGCAGCCAGAGCTTCTCCGACTCCGTCACGACGGCCAGCCGCCAGGCGGTAATGGGGCAGGGGCAGCACAAGACGGACGGCGACTGCTTCTCCAAGGACTGCTACTACTTCGCGGTGACGCTGAAGAACTTCGCCGCGAACCGGAACGTGGAGGTGTTCTGCCACTACACGAACATGGACGGAAGCACCTACGTGTTCTCCGGCTTCACGATCCGGACCAACGGTGATGGCTACGCCTACTCGGACAACCTGTGCTATCTGGGCCACAAGAACAGCATCAATAAGAACAATGACTGGACCGGTCCGTACTGGTTCCACGCAGTTGAGGGCGGCTCGGGTGTCCGGGTCGACTCCAACAAGAACGTCAGCTGGTAAGAGTGAGGAATACCCCCATGGCAATGACCGAAGAACAGGCCGAGTGGTTTGCAGGAACCTTTGACAAGCTCGCCGCCAATGTGGGCCAGGCCGTGCTGGGCAAGTCCCAGGTGGTGCGCCTGGTGCTGACGTCCATGCTGGCGGAGGGCCACGTACTGCTCGAGGACGCCCCCGGCACCGGCAAGACCATGCTGGCCCGGTCCCTGGCCGCCACGGTGCAGGGGACGCATTCGCGCATCCAGTTCACTCCGGACCTGCTGCCGTCCGATGTCACCGGCATCACCATCTATGACCAGAAGACGCAGAACTTCGAATTCCACAAGGGCCCGATCTTCGCGAACATCGTGCTGGCGGACGAAATCAACCGCGCCTCGCCGAAGACCCAGTCGGCCCTGCTGGAGGTCATGGAGGAATCGCGCGTCACGGTGGATGGGGTGAGCTATGACTCCGGCCGTCCGTTCATGGTCATCGCCACGCAGAACCCGATCGAGCAGGCCGGCACCTACCGGCTGCCGGAAGCGCAGCTGGACCGCTTCCTGATCAAGACCTCCATCGGCTACCCGGACCATGCCTCCATGGTGCAGCTGCTCGCCGGTGCCGCCACCAGGGACCGGTCCGCGGCGCTGAGACCGATCATCACCACGCAGGCGGTGACCGACATGGCGGACCTGGCCGCGACAACCCACGCGGATCAGGCCGTGCTGGAGTATGTCTCCCACCTGACGGAACAGACCCGCAACGCGCCGGAAACCCGGCTGGGCGTCAGCGTCCGCGGCGCGCTGGCCATGGTCCGCGCCGCCAAGGTGTGGGCCGCCGGCCACGGCCGCAGCTATGTGCTGCCGGACGATATCAAGGAACTGGCACCGTACGTCTGGACTCACCGGCTGGTCCTGGACCCGGAAGCCGAGTTCGCCGGAGCCACCGCCGAAGGCGTGATCACCCGTGCGCTGGCCGATGTGGCTGCCCCGCAGCAGCGGGCTTCGGTTGCCTCGGTCTAGGGGCGCCGGCAGGATGCGGCACACCGCGGGACTGCTGCAGACGGTGAAGGAGGGGGCCGCCGTCGTCGGCCGGCAGACCAAGCCGTGGCGGGACAAAGCAGCAGCCTGGTGGCGGAAATATCCCGCTCCCGTCCTTGCCGTCGTGGCCCCGCTGGGCTGGATCCTGCTGGGCGTCATCATGCTGCTGCTGGTCCTGGGCTTGTCCTTCGGCTGGCAGGAAGCGAAGACCGCAGCGCTGATGGGCGCGCTGCTGACGGTCATCGCCGTCGGCTTCATCCTGGGCCGGTCCTCCTACGGCGTGGAGCTGGACCTGGCGCGCACCCGTGTGGCGGTGGGGGACCACGCTGTTGGCAGCGTCTCCGTCTCCAATACGTCCGGCCGCCCCCTGCTGCCCGCATCGCTGGAGCTGCCCGTCGGCCAGGCGACGGCGGTTTTCCACCTGCCGCGGATGAAGCCGGCGCAGGTGCATGAGGACCTGTTCACCATTCCCACCCAGCGCCGGGCGGTGATCGTCGTCGGCCCGGTGCGTTCCGTGCGCGCCGATCCGCTGAGCCTGCTGCGGTGCCAGGTGCTCTGGACCGAGCCGACCGACCTGTTCGTGCATCCGCGCACGGTCGCGCTGACCGGTTCCGCCGCCGGTTTCATCAAGGACCTGGAAGGCCTGCCCACCCGGGAGCTGGCCAGTGCAGATGTGTCTTTCCATGCGCTGCGCGAGTACGTTCCGGGCGACGACCGCCGCCACATTCACTGGAAGACGGTCGCGCGGACGGACCAGCTGATGGTCCGCCAGTTCGAGGAAACCCGGCGCTCGCACCTGGCCGTGGCGCTGTCCGTGAACACCGCTGAATACGGATCGGAAGCCGATTTCGAACTGGCGGTCTCGGCCGCCGGTTCGATCGGACTGCAGGCCATCAAGGAGCAGCGGAACCTGGACGTGCTGACGCAGAACGGACCGCTGCGCAGCGAAACCGGACGCAACCTGCTGGACGATATGACACGCATCGAGGGACGCTCGCTGCGGACCACTGCGGTGGAGCTGGCCCGCACGACGGCGGAGACGGTGCCCAATGCTTCGGTGGTCTTCTTCGTGGTGGGTCCCCATGTCACCGCCGCGCAGCTGCGCTCCGCCGCGGCGGCCATCCCGCCGGGGATCCGCTGCATCGCGGTGCGCTGCCGCAGCGGGCAGGAGCAGGGCCGGGCCTCCATTGGCGACCTCACCGTCGTGTCCCTGGGCGACCTGGACGATCTCGCCGCGGTCCTGAGGAAGGCAGTGGCATGAGCACCCGGGACATGAGCAGCGGCGACTTGGGCAGCCGTGACACGACCACCCGCGAAACGACCACCCGTGAAATGCCCCCGCACCTGCCGCAGACACGCCGGCAGGCCGGGCTGGACTGGGCCGCGCTCATCATCCTGCTGGGCCTGGGCGTGCTGGGCTTCGGCCCCACCTTCGGCGGCGACGCCAGCTACCTGCTGGCCGGGTTCGGCGGCATCCTGCTGGGGCTGGGCACCGCCTGGCTGGCCGCCCGCTACCGGCTCTGGCTGCTGCCGACTGTCGGCGCGGCCCTGCTGGCCTACCTGCTGTTCGGCAGCGCGTTGGCCGCGCCCCGCGAGTCCGTCCTCGGCTTCCTGCCCAGCCTGGAATCGCTGCGCACCATCATCCTTGGGCTGGTGCTGTCCTGGAAGGACCTGCTGACCGTCGCCGCGCCCGTCGGAATCACCGGCGGCATGCTGGTGGTGCCGTTCCTGTCCGCGCTCATCGCCGCCGTCGTGGCCGGCACCCTCGCCTGGCGCGTGCGCAGCCCCTACTGGACCCTGCTGCCGGTGCTGGCCCTGTTCGTGACCGGCATCGCGTTCGGCACCAACCAGGCGTCGCTGCCGCTGCTGCGGGGCGTGGCGCTCGTGGCCATCGGCGCCGCCTGGCTGGCTTATCGGCGGGACATTGCCCGCGCCGGCCAACTGGTGCGCGTTCCGGTCGCTTCCGGCGAGCCGAACGCGGCAGCGGTCCGCAGCGGGACGATCCGGCGCCTCGGCTACGGCGCCGGCATGGTCGCCGCTGCCGCCGTCGTCACCCTCGCGGCCGGCCCGGCACTGACGGCGGGCGGACAGCGTACGGTGCTGCGCGACGTCGTCGTACCTCCCGTGAACCTGTACGACTATCCAAGCCCGCTCATGAAGTTCCGCCAGTACGTGAAGACTGACGCCGAGGAAACGCTCTTCACGGTGGAGGGGCTGCCCCAGGGGCAGCGCATCCGGCTGGCCGCCATGGACGCCTACGACGGCGTGGTCTACAACGTGAATCCGCAGGATTCGGGCAGCTTTTCGCCTGTGGGGGATGCGGAGCAGCTGGGCCGGGAGGATTCCGACGATGGCGGGATCCCGGCGCGGATGACGGTCGAAATCAAGGACTACCAGGATGTCTGGCTGCCCGCCGGCGGCGAGCTCACCGGCATTGAGCTCGAAGGCGGCCGCGAAGAGGAACTGGGGAAGTCCCTGTTCTACAACGACGCCGCGCGCACCACATTGAGCACGATCGGCCTGCAGGAGGGGGACAAGTACACCGTCAATGTCACCTTCCCGCAGCGGCCGGACGATGCGCAGCTGGCGCAGCAGAAGTTCGCGGAACTGAACCTGCCCAAGGTGCTCAACGACCCGCCCGTCATCGCGAGCGCAGCGACGGAACTGGTGGGTGAAGCCAAGACCTCGATTGAACAGGTGCGCGCGCTGGAGCAGACGCTGCAGGAGCAGGGCTTCTTCAGTAACGGCAAGGAGGACCAGCCGCCGTCGCTGGCCGGCCACGGCGCCTCGCGGATGCTCAGGCTGCTGGATGCCGAACAGATGATCGGCGATGACGAACAGTACGCCGTTGCCATGGCGCTGATGGCGCGCAAGCTGGACATGCCGGCCCGTGTGGTCATGGGTTTCTACCCGGACTGGGAGGAAATCGGCACCCCCACCGGTCCCATCGACATCAAGGGCTCGGATGTCCACGCGTGGGTGGAGATCGCCTTCGAGGACATCGGCTGGGTGCCGTTCGACCCGACACCGGACGAGGACAATGAGCCGGTCCCGCCGCAGCAGCAGCCCAAATCGACGCCGAAGCCGCAGGTGCTGCAGCCTCCGCCGCCACCTCAGGAGCCGGCCGAGCTGCCGCCGGATTCGGCACCGGAACCGCAGGACGCGGAGCAGAAGCAGGAGGATTTCTGGGCCATTCTTGGTCCCATCCTGGCCGTCATCGGCATCGCCATGATTCCGGTGGCGATCCTGCTGCTGCCGCTGCTGCTGATCGCGTTCCTGAAGCTGCGCCGCCGCCGGCGCCGCGCCACCGAGGGCCAGCCCTCGCGCCGTGTCGGCGGAGGCTGGGAAGAGGTCATGAGCCTGGCCACCGACATGGGCGCGCAGACCAACCCCAAGGCCACGCGCCGGGAAAGCGCCGCCGGACTGGGGGAGGCGTTCCCGCAGAGCGCCACTGCGACCCTGCAGTTGGCGCAACGGGCGGACCGCAGCATCTTCAGCGCCGCCGAACCATCGGAGGCCGAAGTCCGGAATTACTGGGACCATGTGGACAGTTCGCTGGAGCAGATGCGCGGTTCGGTAGGATTCTGGAGGCGCCAGCGTGCCAAGTATTCACCCCGGTCACTGTTCCAGGAGACCCGTTTGGCGCTGGAAGGCAAACGCCTGTTCGGCCGCGGAGGGAAACATAAGTGATCGTGAGTATAGGGCGTTGATGAATCCGGAAGAGAACACACCCCGCGAACCGGGTATCCGCGTGGACTGCGGCTTCGGCACGGACCGGGGGCTGCGGCGCGAGCTCAATGAGGATTCGCTCGTGGCCATGCACCCGATCTATGCCATTGCCGATGGCATGGGCGGCCACGAGGCAGGGGAGATCGCCAGCAGCATCTGCGTCCAGACTCTGGCCGAAAGCAGAATCGTGGGCATGGCCGCGCCGGAGGCGAATGCATCGGACATCCAGGAACTGATCCATCTGGCGGACCAGCGGATCCGCTACCAAACGCAGGGCGTCGCCGGAACCACGCTCTCCGGCGTCGTCCTGGTCCAGGAATCCGGACAGCCGTACTGGCTGGTCTTCAACGTCGGCGATTCCCGCACCTACCGACTGAGCCAGGGGACCTTCGCCCAGATCACGGTTGATCATTCGGAGGTCCAGGAACTGGTCGATTCCGGCCAAATCACCCCGGATGAGGCGCTGATCCATCCCCGCCGGCACGTGGTCACCCGGGCCCTGGGTGCCGGCAGCGATACCGAGGCCGACTTCTGGCTCATGCCCGTGGAGGAAGGGGACCGGATCCTGGTCTGCTCCGACGGGCTGACCGCGGAAGTGAGCGATGACCACATCTTCAGGATCCTCAGCACGCTGAAGTCGCCGCAGGACGCAACGGACTCGCTGATCCAGGCGGCCCTGCGTTCGGGCGGACGGGACAACATTTCCGTCATCGTCATCGACGCCGCCGATGTCACGAACGAACGCGACGTCAGGACCACGGCGCCCCGGAACGGTGAAACCGCCGAGGACACCCTGCCCCGTCCGGGCGCGGGCGAGGCGGCAGCCGGCGCGACGGATAGGGCGCCCGAGGAGCCGGAACGGGGGAGCACCTACCCATGACAGACATCAGTTATCGTCCGGGCAACTGGATCGGCGTGGCCAGATCCGGCATGGTGGCCCTGGTGCCCGCGGATTCCCCGCAGGACCTGCTGGACCGGATCTGGGAAACCTTCGGGGACAGCCCCGGCATTGATGCCGGGCTGCCGGTGGTCTCCGGCGGTTTCGGCGCCGGCCTGGCGGCCATGCCGCACTTTGGCCTGGTCTCCATTGGACGGAAGCTGCACGTGATCCTGCGCGGTCCGCTGGAGGTTGTGGTCGACGGCTCCGGCACCGCCGCGGTATCCGGCGAGCACGTGACAACGTGGAGCGAGCGGGTGCTCTTCGAGCAGGACTCGTTCCAGCTGAGGGTCGCCGGTATGGCTGACGACGGAAGCGCTGAGAGCGGCGGCGCTTTCGACGGCGGTGCGCCGGCACTGCGCCTCGTCGCCGGCAGCGTGCTGGCTTCCGCGTTGTCGGTGACCGGGATCCTGTCCGGCGGAGTCCCCGCGGGCGGCGGTGGCGCGCAGCCTGCCGGGGCGGCTGCGCCGGATGTTCGGTCCGCTTCGGGACCGGCAGGCCCGGCCGGTTCTGCCCCGGCTGTTTTTCCCCCCGCTGATCCCGCCCCTGCGCGCGACGTCAGTGCCAGCCCCGAAGTCAACGCCCGCCGCGACGTCAGTGCGGACACCCTTGCGCTTGCCGACAGTGAGGGCGATCTCGACCTGGACCCGGCCGACGGAAGCACCATCGATCCCGCGGCCGCCGGACACGATGGCGCGGACACCGAGGGTGCTGACACCAGTGGCCCTGAGTTCGGTGGCGCTGAAACCGGCAGGGCTGAAACCGACGACTGGGACCATACCCTTATGCGCGGCCCGCAGGACAGCTCCGGGCCTGGAACCGGCAGCGCTACCGGCAGCGCTGCCGGTCTGGCCCAGCCGGGCGTGGACGCCGTGGCTGCCGCCTATGCTGCTTCGGTATCCCGTCCGGCAAGCGGCCCAGTCCTGCAGCCTGCGCGCCCAGTGTCGCCCCCGGCCGTTCCGCAGCCGACGGCGGCTCCGCACCAGGCGCACCCGGAAGCGAAGTCCTCGGAGTTGATCGATTCCGTGCCGTGGCTGCGGTCTTCGCACTCCCAGGGCCAGACACCGGAACCGCAGCGTCCTCTACCGGCGCCGGCCGACGAGTCCGCTTCGTCCGCTCAGCAGCTTGGTGACCACGACGGGCAGACCGTCATGCGCAGTGAACTGCCTGCCCCACCACCCGGCTCCGCATCAGCCGGCGCCCCCGCAACCGGTACCGCTTCGGACAGTACCCCTGGTCCGGGTGGGGTTCCCGCCCAGGCCGTGCCGCCGTCGTCGGAATCCCGGCAGGGAATGCCGGAGACCCGTCCAGGCACTGGACCGATGGTCCTGGCACGCATCTGCGGCCAGGGCCACGCGAATCCGCCGACCAGCGCCACCTGTGCCGGCTGCGGGCAGGCGCTCAGCGGCGACGCGCAGCCGGTGCGGCGCCCCAGCCTGGGCACCATGCGGGTCTCGACCGGTGAACTCGTTGACCTGGACCGGAACCTGATCGTGGGCCGCCAGCCGTCCGTATCGCGGGTCCAGGGCAACGATATGCCCCGGCTGGTCCAGGTCCGCAGCGAAAACGGGGATATCTCACGTTCGCACTTGGAAGTGCGGCTCGAGGGATGGCACGTGACCCTGCGTGACCTCAAGGCCACCAACGGCACAGTGCTGATCCGCGAAGGGCAGCTGCCGCGCCGGCTGGGCCAGGGGGAGGCCGCCATCCTGCTGGACGGCGATATCGCCGACCTGGGCGACGGGATTTCGCTGCGGTTCGAGGACCTTCGATGAGCGGCCGGCGCGCCCCGGCTCCGCCGCCGGAGATTCCGGGTTTCCGCTACCTCAGCCACCTCGGTTCCGGTGGTTTTGCCGATGTCTATTTATACGAACAGGACCGTCCACGGCGGAAGGTCGCCATCAAGGTGCTGCTCTCCGACCTGAAGACGGAAGGCGCCCGGCGCGGCTTCGAGGCGGAGGCCAACCTCATGGCCCAGCTGTCCTCGCACCCGTATATCATCACCATCTACGAAGCGGACATCACCGACGACGGCCACTCATACCTGGCCATGGAGTACTGTTCCAGGCCGAGCCTTGACGTCCGATACCGGCAGGGACGCCTGGGTGTTGTCGAGGTCCTGGCGCTGGGTATCCAGGTGGCATCCGCCGTCGAAACCGCCCACCGGGCGGGCATCGTGCACCGGGACATCAAGCCTGCCAATATCCTGACGACGGACTACAACCGTCCGGCGCTGACGGACTTCGGCATCTCCGGAACCACCGAGTCCGGCGGCGATGAAGAGCATGGCATGTCCATCCCCTGGTCCCCGCCGGAGGCATTCCAGGGCGGCAAGGCGGACGGCATCCGGATGGATGTCTGGTCCCTGGGTGCCACCGTGTACACGCTGCTGGCGGGCCGTTCCCCGTTCGTGTTCCCAGGCCGGAGCAATTCACAGCGTGAGCTGATGGACCGCATCGCCAACCTGCCGTTGCAGCGGATCGGCCGCGACGACGTCCCGGAATCGCTGGAGCTGGCCTTGGCCGCCGCCATGGCCAAGTCGCCCGGGTCCCGGTACGGTTCGGCCCGGTCCTTTGCGCTGGCGCTGCAGCGGATCCAGGCCGAGCTGAACCTGTCCGTCACCCCGTTCGAGGTGCTCGACGACGGTCCCCAGACCGCGGAGGCCGCGGACGACGACGGCGAGCTGACCCGGGTGCGCAAGGTTGTGTCGATCGATCCGGACGGTACATCCGGTGGGACTTCCCAGCGGCCGGCATTTCCGGAGCGCGTGCGGAACCAGACTGCGGCTCCCGGCCATACTGCGGCTCCGGGCCAAACCGGGCATCCTGGTCCGGTATCCGATCCGCGGGATGACCGAACGATCCTGCGCGGGGCCGCAGGGCCCGCCGCTGCACCGCCCCCCGGGGGTGGCCAGACCGAACGGGATACCTGGAACCGGACGGATCCGATCCTCGACGAACCCGGCCCGACGGCAAAGATCCGCCCGTCGGCGGACAGTGCCGCGGACAGCGAAGTCGACCGAGCCTCAGGGAACAGCGTTTCGGCAGGCAGCGGAACCGAAGCTGCGCGGAAGGTGCCCCGCGGCGTGCTGGCGGCGGGCGGCGTCGTATTCGCCGCCGCGGTGACCGTCGGCGCCGTCGCACTTTTCAGCGGTGAGCCGCCCGAGAAGGAAGCCGCGGTTCCCTCGTTCAGCCAGGCACCGGCCGATGCGCTCGGCGGGGTGGAAGGTACCGTGCCGGCGCCGGAAGCCGTCACCCCGTCGGTCGACGGCGGCACGATCACGTTCACCTGGCGCAATCCGGACCCGCGGGAAGGCGACCTGTACATGTACCGGCCGGTGACCCTGGAGCAGGAGGAAACGGACTGGGCCCGCACGTCCGAGCCCAGTGCGGAGCTTGCTGCGGCCGACGGGAAGACCTGTATTGATGTGGTGCTGAGCAGGGCCAACGGGCGGGCATCCGATCCCGTCCGGTCATGCTATCCGGAGGGTTAGCGGCGCGCATTTGGCCAGATGGTAAGCAGTTGAACGGCAACCTGTGGAAAGGGAAAACGTAAATGGGGGATCTTGGGATCGACTTTTGTGGGGAATGGCATGAACCCAAGGACGATGAGGTCTTCACCATCGGCCGCGAAGGCCAGCTTGAGATTGACGACAACCCGTACCTGCACCGGAAGTTCCTCCAGATCGCCCGGTACGACGGCATCTGGTGGCTGAGCAACGTCGGCAGCATGATTTCCGCGACCGTGGCCGACGCCTCGGGCGGCATGCAGGCCTGGATCTCGCCCGGCGCCCGCATCCCGCTGGTCTTTGCCCGGACGCGCATCGTCTTCACGGCCGGCCCAACTACCTACGAGTTCGACATCCACCTCAAGACCCCCTCTTTCCGGCACGAGGCCCGCGACCACCAATCGGTCGGCGAGACCACCATCGGACCGGTCGTATTCACTGAATCCCAGAAGGCCCTGATCGTGGCGCTGGCCGAACCCATGCTGCGCCGCGACGGGACGGGCTACAGCGCCCTGCCGTCGTCGGCCGAAGCGGCCAAGCGGCTCGGCTGGTCCCTGACCCGGTTCAACCGGAAGCTCGACAATGTCTGCGACAAGCTGGACCGCGCCGGCGTCGTCGGCCTGCGCGGCGGGACCGGCCGGGTGGCATCCAACCGGCGGACCCGCCTGGTGGAGCATGCCGTCACGTCGCACCTGGTCACGGTCAACGACCTGCCGCTGCTCGACCGGATGCTGGACGAAAATGCCTGAGGCTGCTGGAACCAGCCCATTCCTGATTGAGGAGAACGGAACACCGGAATGACTACTAACCTGAACCTGGTCAGTGCCTCCGCAGGGCGGCGGCTTGGTGCCAAGCTGATCGACGGTGTGCCGCCCGTGCTGATCTACGTCATTGCCCTGGGAATCGGACTGGCCGTGGCCGGCGGTTCCAGCTCCGGAAATCCCGTCGGTGCGCTGCTTGCCCTGCTCCTGGGCGGTCTGGGCATCCTGGCGTACGCCATCTGGCTGTGGATCTGGGAGGCCCGGACCGGGAAGACCCCGGGAAATCTGCTGCTGGGTCTGCGGACCACCGGCGAAGACGGCTTCGCACCGGGCGTGGGGGCGGTCTTCCTGCGCGGCCTGATCGTCGGTGTGGCGGGCATCGTGCCTGTGGTGGGGTCGATCGTGGTGCTGATTTCCAATCTGTGGGACCCGAACGGGCAACGCCAGGGCTGGCATGACAAGGTCGCCCGGACTTACGTCGTGGATGTCAGGGCGGGCAGGGATCCGCTGACCACCGGAGGACTGTACGGGCCCCAGACGTTCGCCGGCGAGGGGAGTACGGCGGACGCGGGTGCTTCCGGCGGAGGGGCTCCCTATGGAGGCGCTCCGGCTGGAAGCGTCCCGTCTGGAAGTGTCCCGTCTGGAGGTACGACGGCGGCAGCGGAGCCGGCAGGAAGGGAGCCTTCCGTAACTGCCGGCCCCGGTCTGATTACCGGCATACCTGGGTCTGGTCAGGAATCCGTTCCGGTTCCGGCCGCCGTGATCGCGCACCCGGACGAGGACCTCGAGATGACCCGGGTCGCGCGTCGCCAGCCCGCGGCGGCCGGCATCCAGCTGCTATTCGACGACGGCGCCATCGTCCGGGTAGCGGGCGAGGCCCTGATCGGACGCAATCCCACGCCGCAGTCCGGAGAAAACGTGGAACAGCTCATCGACTATGCCGACCTGGGACGGTCGGTTTCCAAGACGCATCTGCACGTCCGCGTGGACGGTACTAGCGTATGGGTCACCGACCGCAACTCGACCAACGGCAGTGCCGTAGCCACTGCTGACGGGCAGCGGCAGGCCCTCAACCCAAGTCAATCGGTCCTCGTCCCGGCAGGCAGCACGGTGTACTTCGGGGATCGCTACTTCGTGGTTGGACCCGCATAGGCGCGCTGGTCTGAGCCGCTGGTCTGAGACCGAAGACGCGGCCGAATGCCGAGGTCCGGCGGCGTTACTGCTGCCCCCTGGCGGCCGGGTCAGAACGGCGGCGGTGCTTCCCGGTCCGGCGGAGCCTGGTCCGTCCGGGGGTCGGGCGGCCTGTCCTGCGGCGCGCCGGGGGGGGTCCGGAGCCAGTCGGGCAGGGTGGTTTGCAGCGGGGGGTCGGGGGTGGTGTGGGTTTTGCCGGCCGCTGAGGTCCAGGTGATGGTGCCGGGGCGGGGCTGGCTGGGTTTCCATTTGGTTTTGTGTCCGGTGCGGTGGTGTTGCGGCACGGGCTGCACAGGTTGTGGTGGCCGGTGGGTCCGCCGGCGGCCCAGGGGACGGTGTGGTCCAGGTCGCAGCGGAGGGCGCAGGTCGGCGGGAATTGTTGACGAGGGGGGCCGAGTCGCTCATCAGGGCCAGGGCGGTGCGTTCGGGGATGGTCAGGGCGGTGGCGATGTCGGTGGCGGCGACGGTTCCGGCCAACGGAGAGGCGCCGGCTTCGGGGCCCCAGGTTTCGGTTTCGGCGACGGCGGTGATCCGGTCGATGACGCGGGCTTCCTGGGCGTCGAGCCAGGCCCGCAGCCGGGCCGGATCCTGCAGCGTGTCCACGGCGGAGGCGAGGTTCAGCAGCCCGGCCGGCACCATGGCCAGGAGCCGGCCGGCCCCGAGCGTGACACCGGGACCGGCTGGCCGGCGGTTTCGGCCGGCATGCTCCCGGCAGGCACGGACCCGGGCAGCGGCGAAGAGCTGTGGATCATCGCCCCCTCACCGAACAGGTGCCTGTGCCTGAATGCCTTCATGACAATCAGTCAGTCAGCCACCACTGACAAAATAAGCTTCCCTTTACCGCCCAAGCCGACGATCCTACAGTGAGCACATGCAGCGAACCGGATGCGCGATCGTCGGCGGCGGGCCCGCGGGACTGATGCTCGGGCTGCTGCTGGCCAGAGCCGGCGTCGAAGTTACCGTTGTGGAGAAGCACGGGGATTTCCTCCGGGACTTCCGCGGAGACACGGTCCATCCGTCCACCGTTCGGCTGATGGACGAACTCGGCCTCGGGGAGGCGTTCCGGAAAATTCCCCAAAGCCGGCTGCGGCAGGTGGCCTTCCCCGCACCCGGCGGGGGCCGGATCGTGCTCGGCGACTTCGACCTCCTGCCCAGGCCCTACAACTACGTGGCCATGATGCCGCAGTGGGATTTCCTCAACCTCCTGGCCGAGGCGGCCTCCCGGGAGCCGAACTTCACGCTGCTGATGAATGCGGAAGCTACAGGGCTGGTTTGCGACGGCGGACGCGTGACAGGCGTGCAGTACCGGATCCGCCGCGGCCGCACCGACGATCATAGTCCTGACGCCCGTACCGCGGACGCCCGCTCAGACAACCAGGCCGAGGCCGCTGGCAGCGAGAATCGCGAACTCCACGCCGACCTGGTCGTCGCCTGCGACGGCCGGCATTCAGTCCTTCGCCGGTCGGCCGGGCTGCAGCCCCGGGAATACCGGGTGCCGTTCGACACCTGGTGGTTCCGGCTGCCCCGGCATGACGACGAGCAGGGCGACATCGCCGGTATTATGCCGGCTTTCCAAGGACGGGAAGTCCTGATCGCCCTGCTCCGCACGGATTATTACCAGCTCGGTTATCTTGCCCGGAAAGGTTCCGATGCCCGGCTGCGCAGCGAGGGCGTGGAGCGCTTCCGGCAGCGGGTAGCCCGTCTAAGGCCGGATTTCGCCGACCGGGTGGACCTCATCCGCAGCATGGACGATCTGCACATGCTGGACGTGAAGCTGAACCGGCTGCGCCACTGGTACGTAGACGGGCTGCTCTGCATCGGCGATGCCGCACATGCGATGTCGCCGGCGGGCGGCGTGGGCATCAACCTCGCCATTCAGGATGCGGTGGCGGCGGGTGCCTTGCTGGCCGCACCATTACGACGCCGGCAGGTTACCGAGCGCGACCTGGCCAAGGTCCAGCGGCGGCGGCAGCTGCCAACGGTCATTGTGCAGACGGCACAGCGCTTCCTGCACCGGGTGGTCTTCGTCCCGGTATTCGAGGGCAGGCGGGCCGGGGCGCCCAAGGCGGTGCTGTTCCTGGCCCGGCATCTACCCGGATTCCGGAAGGTTCCGCCGCGGATGATCGGCTTCGGTCCGCGTCCGGAGCACGCTCCGGCGTTCGCCCGGCGGTAGCACCAGTCAGCCCGTGCCGACGAGTTTGGCGGCCAGAGTGCCGTACGCCTCGAGCGGATGCGGCTGCCCGGCCACCGGTTGGCGGGGATATGCCACCAGCAGCGACTGGGCCGGCGCGATGCCGACCAGCCGGGCGCCAGCGCCTGCGGCGTCCAGCGCCTTTTGCGCTCCGAGGGCGCGGACAGCCTCGGGCCCGAAGACGGCGCAGCCGGGGACGGACATGCCGGTAAACCGGGCCGGACGGCCCAGCTCCGTATAGCCGAGCCCGTGGCCCAGCAGGGCAGTGCGGACATGTGCGTGATGCATGGCGGAACCGAAAGCATCCAGTTCGTCGCCGCTCAGCGGATCCTCGCTTTCGGCCAGGAACTCCACGGTCTCGTGCACACCGGCCGAGGACCGTTCGACCCGCATCATCGCGATCGAGGCCGGGCTTGTCTGCCCGCGCGGCCGTCCCAGGACCACGATGTGGCTGGTGCGGGGAGAACGTTCGAAACAGTGCGCGGTCAGGGTCTCGGTGTCCCAACCTTCGCTGACCGGTTCATGGAGCCCCCAGCCCTCCGGCGCCGCCCCGGTCAGCCCACGGAAGACCCGTTCGGCCAGGACGCCCACCCTGGTGCCGAGGCTCGCGGGATGCAGTGTCTCCGCGTGCACATGGACATGGCCGCGCGGGGCCGCCGGCGTCAGCAGGAAGTCCTCCGCCACCTCCTCGCCGGCCCGGAACTCGCCGTCGGCCCAGGCGATAATGCGCCCGGTAAAGCCGTCGAAGAACCTGCCGTCGGAGGTGGTGGCCAGCCACTGTGCCCCGGCGGTGCTGAGCAGGTGTGCCAGCGGGTGCGTCAACCGGGAACCGCTGGGCGTCAGCACCACGAACCGCTTGCGTTCAGCCACCGCGGCCATGTAGGATCGCGCGAGCCACGGTGACAGGTAGACCACGGGCTTGTCCTGGAAGACGACCGCCGTCTGCCCAGTGGTGAAGTCGAAGGCGGAGGAGTGGGTCCCCGCTTCTGGTGTCACTGGTTCTTCCGGTGTCACTGGTTCTCCTGGTGAGGTGCGACGACGGCTCCCGAACACCGGCGCGCGATGGCGTGGGCCAGCGCGTCGGCCAGCCGGCCGCCGTCGTGCTGTCCATTGGTGACATGGATGTCCTGCCACCACAGCGGCTGCTTTCTGGCAGCCGCGGGGGCAGCGGACATGAAGACCGCGGGTATCGCGGCGGTGCCGTCAGCGATGGAGACGGCAGCGCCGGCGAGAAGCCGTTCGACCTCCCCGGGGTTCCGGATCAGGCGCGGCAGTTCCAGCGCCAGCGGCACCGTGCCGGCGTCGTCGAACACCTCCAGCACCATGTTCTCCGCGACCTCCCGGACATTCAGCGCCGGCATGGTCTCCACCAGGCTCTCCACCAGCAGTGCCTGCGTCGGTTCCTCGACGCACAGCACGGTCCAGTCGCTGCTCATGCGGGCCCTCCTTCGGTTTCGTTCCAGAACAGCTGGACGGTCTGGACCGGACGCCCGGCCTGCACCAACTGGGCGCGGCCAGCCGGCAGCGTGCGGGCCCGGACGCCGTTGATGAGGGCGCCTTCGCCGCGGTCGCCGGACATGATCAGTGCGGCACTGCCGGAGTCCCGCAGGGACATGAAGAACGATTCGTACAGGCCGCGGCTGGCACCGCGCACCCGGCGGGCCAGCACCGCGTGCAGCCCGATTTCCGGCGCCAGCGGCAGGTACGGGGTGAGCCGGCTCAGCGGCGAGGAACCGCCAGCGGTGAGGATGTCATAGTCATCGATCACCAGGACCACGCGCGGAGCCTTGGCCACCTCCGCGGGATCGGCGTTGACGCGCTTGTCCAGTTCACCGGCGACGGCGGCGGCCAGCTGCTCGGCGAGCGCGGCGCTGGTGGCATAGCCGCCCAGGTAGGAATCCTCGACCTCGTCCGCCAGTCCGCGGCGCGGATCGAAGACCGCGAAGACGATCTGCTCGGCGGTGTGCTGGGCGGACATCCGGCGGATCACCGAGCGCATCATGTTCGTCTTGCCCGCGGCATCGTCGCCCATGATGATCAGGTGGTGTTCCTTGTTGCGGAAGTCCAGCGTCTCGGTGCCCAAGTCCGTTTCGCGCAGGCCCAGAGGGACCAGGCCGGGCGAAGCCGGCGTGGCCACCGACTCCGCGGCGACCAGCGGCGGCAACACCCGCACCTGCATGGCGCGGTCCTCGGTCGAGGCGGCGACGGCGGCCACCAGGTCCCGCATCCCCTGGATGGCGGTATCGGGGTCCGGCGAGCCGTCGATCCGCGGCAGGGCGATGTGCCCCTGCAGCTTGCGGTCGGTGAGGGCGCGTCCGGGGCTGTCCGTGCTGACGGCCTCGGCCAGCTTGCGGCCGTGGGCCGATTCGCCGGGGTCGCCCAGCCGCATTTCGATCCGGGTGCCGAAGAAGCTTTGCTGCGCGATGCGGATTTCGTTCATGCGCGTGGATGTGACGATGACGTGGATGCCGTAGCCGCCGCCGCGGGAAATCAGGGCGTGGACCGATTTTTCGATGTCCTCGAATTCGTCCTGCAGCTGGCCGTAGCCGTCCAGCACCAGTACGACGTCGGCACTGGTCAGCTCGGGAATCCTGCCCTGGGCGCACAGCCGGCGCAGCGTGGGCAGCGAATCGATCTGGTAGCGCTCGAAAATGCGCTCGCGCAGGTGCAGCATGCCCAAGATCTCCTCGACCGTGCGGCGGACCACCTCGCGGTTGGTGCGCACTGCCACGCCGCCGACGTGCGGCAGGCCCTCCAGCGGAAGCAGGCCGCTGCCGAGCAGGTCCACCGCGTAGATGCCGACTTCGGCCGGGCTGTGCGTCAGGGCCAGACTGGCCACGATGGTCCGCAGCGCCGTGCTCTTGCCGGTGTGCGGAGCGCCGATGATCGCCGCATTGCCGCCCGCGGCCGTCAGGTCCAGTTCCCATAGCCCCTGCCATTGTTTGGCGGGATCGTCGAGCAGGCCGATCGGGATGCGCAGGCCGCCGCCCTGGCCCAGCCGGATGCCCTGGCTGGTGGCCGTGACATCGCCGGCCGCCATGTCCAGGGAAATGCCCTTGGGCAGCGGCGGCAGCCAGATCGGCTGGACCGCGCGGGGGAATTTGCGCAGGGTCTCCATCAGCGTGGACAGGACAGTCGGTCCCGTGGTCCGCTGGGACGCGCCGGTGGATTGCGCGGTCGCCGCCGGCCGGGGCGCCGCGGCCCGCTCCAGGGTCGCCGCGTACCGCGGGACCCGAAGCACGACGTCGGCCTCCTCCGGCTGCTCATCCGCTGCCTCGGGCGCCTCCAGGGGGCCGGAAACATAGCCCGCCTTGAAGCGCGTGTAGGTAGTGGTGTCCACCTTCAGGTAGCCGAAGCCCGGAACCGGCGGCAGATGGAAGGCATCCGGAGTGTCCAGGACCGTGCGGCTTTCGGCTTCGGAGAGGGTCCGCAGACCGATCCGGTAGGACAGGTAGGTGTCCAGGCCGCGCAGCTTGCCGCCCTCGATCCGCTGGCTGGAGAGCAGCAGATGCACGCCGATCGATCGGCCGATGCGGCCGATCGAGAGGAACAGTTCGATGAAATCCGGGCGGGCCGTAAGCAGTTCGCCGAATTCGTCGATGATCACCACCAGGTGCGGCAGCGGCGGCAGGTCCTCGCCGCGGGCCTTCCGCTCCTGGCGGTGCAGCTGGTAATCGGTGATGTTCGCCAGGTTTCCGGCGGCCTTGAGTACCTCCTGGCGGCGCTGGATCTCGCCGGACAGGCTGGCGTAGACGCGCTCGATCAGGCTGACGTCGTCGGAGAGGTTGGTGATGACACCGGCGACCTGGGGCGCGTCGGCGAAGGGGGCGAAGGTCGCGCCGCCCTTGTAGTCCACCAGCACCATGGCCAACACTTCGGGGGAGTGTGTGGCCAGCAGGCCCAGGACCAGGCTGCGCAGCATCTCGCTCTTGCCCGAGCCGGTGGCGCCCACGCACAGGCCGTGCGGCCCGTGGCCGAACTGGGCCGACTCCTTCAGGTCCAGCAGGGCGGGTTTGCCGCGGTCGTCCGGGCCCAGGGGAACGCGGAGGAAATCGATCTCGCTGCGCGGCTGCCACAGCCGCCGGATATCCGCTTCGTCCAGCCGCTCGGAGAGGCCGAGCATCTCCAGATAGCCAACGGAGTTCTCGGAGCTGTCATGTTCCAGCGAATCAGGGGACAGGCGCAGGGGCGCGAGCTCGCGGGCCAGTGCTGCGGCGGTGGCGGCAGGTAGATCGTCCAGCACCCCGCGTTCGATGACGGGTGAGAGCGGATCCTCCCGGTAGTTTTCGATGACGAAGCCCGCATTCTCCGCCTCGCCGCGGGCTGCCTCGCCGCGGGCCGCTTTTTCACTGGCCGTCTCTTCACTGATGCGGATGGCCACCTCGCCGGGTTCCTGCAGACGGTCGGCGCAGAGGAAAACGGTCGTGATGCCCAGATGGCCGGGAGCGGACTGCTTGTCCGGAAGATGGAGCTCGGCGGGCAGCTGGCCGTAGGAATCGGCGAACACCAGGAGCCGGGGCAGGCTGTTGCCGACCCCGCCCTTGAGGAAATTGCGCCGGGACTCAGCCGCCGTCGTCGACCGCCGCTGCAGGTCCTCGGCCAGCAGGTCGGAAAGCTCGTCCATCGACGGCGCCAGCCGCCTGACCGGGCCGGTCCGGTGCGTCTTCTGCTGGTCGGCCAGATGCGGCAGCCAGGTGGCCCATTCCCACTCGTCCCGCGTCGCTTCCGGCGCTGCGATAGCCAGGTGCAGGTCCTCCGGGGAGTGGAAGGCGCAGGATTCCGCCGTCAGGATGCGGCACACATCCAGCACGAACTCGCGGGAGCCGACGACGCTGATGTTGCCGGCCGAATCCAGCGGCACGGTCAGCGGCAGCTCCGGGGAGGACTCATAGCGGCGCTTGAGGATCTCCAGCTCCGCGGTCATGAACGTATCGGCCTGCTGCAGCGCGGAGCCGGTATTCAGGATGTGGATCTCGCGGTTGCGGCGCTCGCCGGTGCCGAGCCGGACGTCGAGGAAGTCCTCATTGCGCCGCCGCCGTTCCCACAGCCGCTTGGGGTTGCGGATGATGTCGAACAAAGCGTCCGGCGGCGGGCTGCTGACGCGGGCAATGCGGTTGGCCCGCTGCTCCTCGGCGCGCAGTTGTGTCCGGGAACGTTCCAGGTATTCCAGGTAGTTCTCGCGCTGTTCCCGGCGCTGCCGGCCCTGCTTGCCCCGCTGGCTGACCATCAGCACGATGGACGCCAGGATCGTGACGATCATCATGAGCGCGCCCACGGCTGCGAGGCTGGAGCCGCGGAACAGCATCATGACCGTCATGGACACGCCGGCGCCGAGCAGGGGCACCAGCGCCATCATGTTCATGGAGCCTTTGCCGCCCTCCATGGGCGGCGGCGCGTCGAGGGTAAACGGCTGGATGTCGCGGGCCGGCGGGGTGGTCCGTGCGGGACGGTGGATCAGCTTCAGGCTCATGCCGGATCGCTCTCCATGACACGAGCTGCCCCGATGGAACCGGCGAGGACCTGCGAGGCCAGGGATGTCGCCTCCAGCCGTGTCGACCGGGCCAGCAGGGCAAGGTCCAGTTCCACGCCGCCGGCCAGATGGCGGTCGTAGCCCAGGTGTGCCACGGTGTGGCCGTCCCGCCGCAGGCGCGCAGCCTCTGCGGCCGGATCGAACGGTGCGTCCGCGTCCGTCTGAACCAGCAGCAGGACCAGCGGAACGCCCCGGCGGCGGCTGTCGTGGCTCCACGTCTGCGCATACCGCTGGGCATCGTCCAGCCCGGACACGCTGGCCGGTGCCACGAACAGCCCCAGGTGGGAATTGCCGAGGGCCCGGTCGGTGGAGGGATGTTCCATGCCGGTGCCGCAGTCGAAGATGGTGATGGGGCAGTAGCGGGAGACAGCCCGCGCAACGGTGTCCAGCGCGGGGTGTTCCTCCTGGCCGTTGCCCGACACGCCGTGGGCGCCCGATAGGCTACTGGCACCCGACAGGCTGCCGGCGGCCAGCAGGTTTGGTTCGACGACGGCCAGCTGTTCCGAGAGCTCCTCGAAACTTGCCGGCATTCTGCCCTCCAGCTGGCGGACGACGCGGTCCACGGAGGGGATATCCGTGCGGCCCAGGCGCAGGCCCAGGGTGCCGGGGCCGGTCCCGGCATCCACCGCTGCTACGGCATCCTGGCGCATGGCGGCATAGACCCGGGCGAGCAGTGCCGCCGTCGTGGTTTTGCCGGCGCCGCCGCGGGAACCGACGACGGCGATGCGCCGCCCCGTGGTGACGGCCGACTGCGCGCCGTAGGCCGCTTCAGCCAGCAGCCGTGGATACTCGTCGGCCCGGAAGACGCCGGTCAGTTGCCGCAGTCCACGGGCCAGCCAGGTCTCGGCGTTGGGGGGGGGGCGCAACCGCCACCGCCCTTTTGGGGGGGTTTCTGAGCAGCCCTTTGTTTTTTGTTCTTCTTCCCCCGGGTGGGAACCACCAAGGCGGGAAACCCAAAGGGGTTTCCCCCGG
>NZ_JBNHIC010000029.1:0-52134 GCF_059092905.1 Arthrobacter sp. B0427-1-12
ACCAGCGACAACGGCTTCCCGCTGAAGGCCAGCTACCCCTCCATACAGGAGTACCAGCGCACCGAATAGCCCCGCCGCACCGGCAGAGGAAAGGAGGGCAGGCCAATGCGGCAGCGGATCCGCTGGACCAGAACAACCGAAGCCGACATAGACATCGACCCGGACACCGTTGCCGTCTGGGCCGCCTCATCCCCCGCCTACCGCCACCTCGCACCGGGACATACCACCCCCGGCACCGCATCGACAGCCTCCATACGGCACATGATGGCCGCCAACGCTCACTTCGCCGCCATGGCCACCACCCACTACGCCATCGCCCACGACCTGCTCAAAACCACGGACGCCGAGCGCGGAGACGGCCCGCCGGCACCCTCCCCGACCCTCGCCCGGTCGGAAGAGCCTTAATCCCGTCCCTGACCGCCACCCCGGGCGACAAGGGGCCGGCTGCCGCTTCCCTGAGGGGAGGCGGTATGTCCCCCTTCCTGCTAGAAAGAAAATCGAGACCGTACCCCGTCAAAAGGATTCCCATGGCCACCGATGCCCAAGCCCAGCTGCAGGTCACCGCCGAGAACCTCCGGCAGGTCAACGAGCAGCTGGCACGCCTGCGCGGGCATAGGGCCGGCCTCATCACCAGCGGTCTCGCCCTGGGCATCACCGCCACCGATCTGGCCAAAGCAGCCGGCATCTCCCGTCAGCGGCTGTATCTCATCCGCGGCCCGGAGCCGGTCGAGCCTCCGTCGGCTTCCCCCGCCGACATCCTCGCCGAGCTCCGCCAAACAGCACTGGACCACCAGGACCGGGAAACCGAACACGCGGCACTGACCGGCCGGCTCAACCAACTCATCCTCACCGTCCACGCCGAAGGAAAGCTCAGCGTTGCCGACTTGGCGAAGCTGGCAGGGGTCAGCACCGAATACACCCGCAGGATCCGCCGTCAGGCAGGACACTAGCAAGGCCGGCCAGCCCCCGGTGGCCGGCCGCAGCACCGGCCCGCCGCTGGCGGGCGCAGGCCGAACCACCCCGGGGGTTGAGGGGTTGGGGCGGAGTTCTTCCCTCGGGGCCGGGTTCGGCGGTTCCGGGGCGGTGGGGGCGGCATAAAAGCCGCTTTCAGCGGAACAGCCCGCGAAGCAGCCGTGTTGGGGAAGCGCTCGTGATTGACGGAATGGTTCCATTAGTGGAACCATGGTGGTGTGGCGTCGGTGGAGAAAGTTGAAGAGCAGGCACGGAACTCACCCCAGAACCTGCGCTTCAATGATCTCTACCGGTTGTGCACACACTACTTCGGGGAACCCCGCACGGAACAAGGCGGATGCCACGCCGTCTTCAAAACACCCTGGCAGGGAGATCCCCAGATCAACATCCAGAACAAGGGCGGCAAGGCCAAGCCGTACCAAGTCAGGCAAGTCATACAGGCAATCGACAAACTGAAGGAGACGGGCCATGGCAGATCCTAACGTCTCACTGGTCGCTCACTACCGGTACTCGGTGACCTGGTCGCGCGAGGACCAGGAGTACGTGGCCACCGTATCCGAGTTTCCCTCCCTCTCCTGGCTGGATGAGAACAAAGAGGAAGCACTGCGCGGACTCGAAAAACTCTTACGCGAAGTAGTTGAAGACATGCGCGCCAAAGGAGAAGAGGTTCCCCTTCCCTTTGCCGAACGCACCTACAGCGGCAACCTGAAGGTCCGGGTCACCCCGGAAAAGCACCGCCGCCTGGCCATCGCAGCCCAGGAACAGGGCGTTTCCCTCAACCGTTACCTGAACGACCTGCTCTCAGCCTAGGTCTCATCCACCGGCTCCAGCACAAGCCCCCGGCAGGGATTGCTGAGGGCACGGCTATGGCCGGATTCAGCACCAAAAACCTTCAGCAATCCCCTGCCCCCTGCCGCACGTGTGACTGCATCTCTGCCGTCCTGGATGCTGCGCCCCCAACAGATCCACCGCAGCACCGGTTCAGGCGCGGGCGCCGAGGGCATCGCAGGAGAGCAGAAGCAGCGGCCCGCCAGCGATGATCATGATCCCGAAGGCACCCCTGATCCGGCCGAGCCGGGGACGTACCGTCCGGCGGTGCTCAGGTCTCGTCGATCCAGAATTCCTCCCCAGAAGTCGGGCCCGCCGACTCAGCGGCGCGGTGCAGGGCGATGTTCGCGGCGTGCAGCGTCTCGATCACGGCTTCGTGGGGACCGGCCAGGACGCCGCTGCTCAGCAGGGGGTGGGTATCGCCGGCTCCGGTGATTTCCCGGATGAGCCGGTGCACCACAGCGGATTCATACCGGTTTGTTTCGGCGTTGAGACGGACTTTCAGGTGCGGTGTGCTGAACGGAATCAGCTCGGCATAGCGGCCACGGGCCCGATCATAATTGGCCCAGGCATGGGCCTTCTTCTCCTGCGCCTCGTCGCGGCGGCCGGCGTCGTTCGTGTGCCCGGCTGCCTGGAAGTCTTCCTGCGCCTGCTCGTACTTGTGCCGCCTCTGAGCAATCGTGGCAAGTTTGCTGGGGGCGTGCTCGTTGGCTGCGGCTGCGGCCAGGTTGCGCAGGAGCTCGAACCTCTGCCAGCTCTCCTCATACATTCTCGCGCCGATGCTCAAGTGCTCGACCAGCACGGGCCGGAGCCGGTGAAATACCCGGGCGCTCGCTGACGGTACATTCTGGTGCAGCCGGACAGGGTCAAGAACCTGTACTGCCGGCCCGTGTCCTGTGCCGGGTGCTTCTGCTTCCAGGGTGAAGAGCATGCGCAGGGTCTCGTGACGGCCAGCGGCTGTTGCCGCGATGCCGGCCGCATAGAAGAGCTGGAGGGCTGCCAGGTTGTGCAGCTCCAAAACGGCTGTGTTCCCGTCGGCGTGCGGGGCCGGCAGCAGGGCTTCGATCTCACTGCTCCACCACCGGTCCGTATCCGTGCTCCCCCAGTAGGCGGATGCAGCCACCAGTGCGGCCATGACGGTGGAGGCTTCCTCGAGCCGATCGGCCATGGCCCGATAGCCGCCGTCGGGGGATTCGGTTCCGGTGTAGCTCTGGAGCAGGTCCGGGTGTTGGTGAAGGCGGTCCGATTCCCGCTTGAGCAGATCATGCAGGGGAATCGCAGTGTACCGGCCGGCGAGCTCACGCTTCGCGGTCGCCATGGCGACCGGCACGCTCAGCGGGTCCCTGGCCGCCGCCCGCTCCGCGAGCGCCCGATACGCATCGTGCAGAACCCCCAGTGCCTCGTCGGCAGTGGCCTGAACCTGTGTCGCCCCCAGATGCGCACCCAGCTCCCGGGCCTCATCGGTGAAAGGCCCGGATTCGATCCAGTAGGGCACATAGATCCGTCGGAAGCTGCGGGCCAGCGCCGCCCGCAGCCCGGGGTCGTAGGTGGCCGGCCACCCCACCAGCACCAGCCCGTACTCCTGTACGATCCGGTCCAGGAACGCTTCCGCCACAGCGGAATACGCCCCCGGCTCCGCGACCGGATTGAGCATCTCGGAGGGGACGAGGTAGTCCCCGTGCAGATGCACCACCAGAGCCCGGATCGGATGCAGCGGTCCCAGTCCCGCCAGGTCTGCCTGGTCATGGGCCACGACCGGATGGATGCCCCGGGCTCGCAGGGCTGTTTCCATGAGGTTGTCGAAGTTGAGGGTGATGATGATGTTGACGGCGCCGGCTTCGACGAGGCGGGCGAGGGCTTCGTGGGCTTTGGTGGGCTGCTTGTGTCCGTCTTCCTCCTCGGCGGGTGTCGGTTCGAAGTAGCTGCGGAGGATTGCCTGGCGGGCGTGTTGGGTCGGTGCCAGGTGTTCGAGGAGGCGTTCCCAGGTTGGGTCCTGTCCGTAGGTTGCGGTGTACCAGGCGAGGCGCTCGTCATCGGTTCGCGGGTTCGCGCCCTTGATCGTGGCCAGCCGAGCCAGGAGGTCCTGCAGGACACCCCAGGCCGACGGAACCCCAGCAGCGGCGGAGGCGCCGGGGCCGAGGATGACCGCGTAGGAGCCGGGGGTGGAGGTCAGGGAGAAGGCAAGGCTGATCAGCTGCTCGTCCGGGGCTTGCTGCGGGTCATTGCTCACTGTCGTTTCCTTACCAACGTAAGTTCAGGTCCGAGCATAGGACACCCGCAAACCCCAGAACACCGGGGTGCCCGGGGACATACCACCGTCAGGTCAGGCCTCGTCAGGTCAGGCCCTTCTTGGGTGGGCGGCCGCGCATGCCGATGCGTTTGGTGGCCCGCTCGCGCAGGTAGGTGCTCACTTCCTTCTCGTCCCAGAGTTTTTCGTCGATGACAGGTTCGGGGAAGTCCTTCATCCGGGACCGCTCGGTACGGGAGGACGGGACGGTGACGCCCATCTTGGCGGCGACTCCTTCGGAGTTGATCAGTCCCCTGATGCTGCGGGGCCCAAGACCTGCGGCGTGGATCTTTCGGGCCAGGGACTCGATGTCCTCGCGGACCGTGTCGTCGGAGACGGTCGTGAAGGAGTCGTAACCGCGGTGGCGGGCGATGATGTCGAGCAGTTTTTGTTCCGTGACGTTCATCGTTTGCGTCCTCGTGCCCTGCGGCTGCCTTTGGGTGCCGGGGCGGGCCGGTTCCGGCGCCGGGTGCCCGCTTCGTCCATTTCCTTGCGCTCTTCCTTGGGCCGGACTGCATTGAAGACCGTCATGGTCACCTTCACGACCGGGGCTTTGGTCGGGTCCAGGTCGGCGTAGCGTTCTCCGGACTGGGAGAGGATCCAGCTGGTCATGTCCCCGCCGTGCAGGTCCCGCACGTCGGCCAGGATGTCGGAGGCCAGGTAACCGGCCTTGGAGCCAATATCCATGACGCGCCCCCGGCCGTCGCCGGTGTCGAAGACGACATTGAGCTTGACCCGTTTGTCCCGGCGGGCCTGGCTCTTGGCGACGTTGCGGATCTTGTTCATCAGTTCGTTGATGCCGGCGGAACGCCCCTTGGCTACCTTCGTTTTTGGCATCTCGATCACATGCTGCCGCCCCCCTTCCGGGAACGCGGTCGTCGTCGAGGTGAAGGCACCACGCCTGGGCCTGGGTTCATAGGTGCCGGTGGTGTCCTTGGGCACCGTGACCTTCTCCCTGGCTCCGGCCTTGGCACGCACCGGCACAATGTGCCCGTCCTTCGCCCGACGCCGGGGAGTCAGGTGGGTGACCGTACCGGTGCTGTACAGCTCGGTCAGCGAGCGCCGGTAGGCTTCGCCGCTGGTTTGGCCGGTGGCGACTTTGCGGAGCATCTTTTCGCTTCGGCCCAACTGTTGGCCCAGTTCAGTCCAGGTGTAGCCGTAGATGGAGCGGATGTGCTGGACGAGTTCGGCCGGAGAAAGCTCGTCCGGGTTGGGACGTTCAGGCATGGTACGTCCCCGTCCTAACTGCGGCAGTCATGGGTCTTAGTCCTCCGGTGTCAGGAATTCGGTCTCGAAGAAGGCCGCGTCGATGCCGGCACGGACTGCCCTTTCGCGGAGCCGGTCGCGTTCGTCCTTGGTCACCGGGGTTTTCACCGGCCCCTGCAGCACACCCTGCAGGCGCAGCCGGCCGGTTTTCCCGTCATCTCCCCCGCCCTGCTCCACCGGCAGCGCCCAGCGCGGAACCTCGGTCGTATAAATGGCGTCACCGTTAATACCGATCAGCGTCCGGGCCGGCACGGCGAGCGCACCGCCGGTGTGGTTGTTGGCCATGGGGGCGGAGAGGACTTTCGCCCGCCCCCGAGCCCAGACCTGGGCGGCCAGTTCGGGACGGTAGAACGCCTTGGCCCGGCCGGACAGAGCGCTGGATTCCTTGTAGATGAAGGCCTTGCCCTGGCGCCGCATGCTGGACAGATACTCGGGCGGGACATCTTTGGGGTCCCAGGCTACGACGGTACGTCCCCGTCCCCGGGAGGCGAAGGCGCCAATGGACTGGATAACGATCGCCCGCAGCGCGGCGCTGACGGCAGCGCGGATAATCGGCGGCATTTCCTCATCATTGGTCACCCAGTCCCTGGCCTTAATAATCCGCGCGGCAAAGGTATCCAGCGGCCGGGCAGCGACCGGCTTATCCCCCCGCCGGGAAGGCATGTACTTATTGAAGACCACCGACTCAATCGGGTCGATCATCCACCCGTACTTGCGGGCCACATGGATCTCCGCGGTATCAGCCCACGTCTCCCCCACAGCGCCGGGCCGGTTCGGGTAATACCAGCCCTGGTCCAGCCGCTGATGCTGCACCCCGAAAATCCCCACATGGTCCCAGCTATCGGGGACCCGGAAGCGGATCAGCACCCGCGCCCTCGCATACGGATCAGCGGTCAGCAGGTCCATGGTGTCCTGACGGTTCAACCGCACCCCCGGCCCCACCCCCAACTCCCGACACAGCGACGCATACATGAACCGGCCATCCGTATACGCAAACGTCTCCAACTTCGGAGTGACCACCGGATCCACCAACGGGATGCAATCCTCATGCGCCGAAAACGAAGGACCCGCCACCAAATGCTCCAAATGATGCTGACCCGAAGTGCGATGAATCTCCTCGGCAATATCATCCGAAAGAGGCTCCGGATCCAGATTCTTCGGCAACGACAACGCCCACAAATTCGTCCCCGTCGCCGCCGGCGTCAACGCCAGCGGCGCCCCCTCAAACGCCTCCGACACCATAAACGCCGTCGCATCCCAGGCCTGCCGCGCCTGCTCCGGGACCAACGGAACATTCCCAAACCACTCCGCCGCAGTACGCACCTCAACCCGCTGCCCCGTCGCAACACGCTCAAACCGACCCGTCACCGGCATCCCCAACCAATGACCAATCGGCTTCCACCCCGGAGTCTGCACCAACAACCAATGCCGCTGCCCCTGATCCGCCAACGGCACCCGCCCCGTAAACATAATCCGCTCAGCACCCGCATCAGCAGCCGTATCCAACATGTCCTGCAAATTCGGATTCTTCCGGCGCTCGCCGATTTTGGGGCGTATGGTCTGGCCGTTGGAGGCCACGCCGCGGCCGGTGGTGTAGTCGACCCAGATGGTGGGGACGTTGCGGAGCCCGCCCCAGGGTGTTGGTCGCATGCGCCGGCTTCCTCCCGCTCACCAATTTTGTTGATTCAACAATAACAAAACTGTCGAGGGAGAACGCACGTTCAAACCACCGAAATCTTCGTGTGGCACCGAAGGCATGCCTCTGCCTTCCGAATAGAGTCAAAGGCGGCGAACCGGCAGACCCCACCGGTATACGAAGTAGATTGTCAGCTTAGGCGGGAAATGGTTGCGAACACCATTCGACTCGGAGCGTCAGCGTTTGCGTGCGCCAGGGGCCAAATGCCGTCGAGGACTGATAGCGGCGGTGTGCCACCGGCCCACCGCTTGGCCAGGTGCGCTACGGTCGCTCAGCCTTCGCACTCAGCGCAGTAGGCCAGCCCGTTTTGCTCCCGGGCCTTTTGGGAGCGGTGATGGACCAGGAAGCAGGAGCCGCAGGTGAACTCGTCCTGTTGGATGGGAATAACCTTGACCACCAGTTCCTCACCGGACAGATCGGCACCCGGCAGGTCCACACCATCGACGGTGTCGTTCTCGTCTACGTCGATGACAGCGGTCTGCGCTTCTGCCCGGCGGCTGCGGAGGGCCTCCAGCGATTCGCTGCGGCCCTCGTCCTCATTCTGCTTCGGCGCGTCGTAATCAGTGGCCATCTTCGGGAATCATCCTCCTCGTTGCTGATATGGGCAGAGCAACAATAGCCGATGTCCCTCCCCGAACCTCCGCCAATTCAAGTGCACCGGCAATTTGCCAAAGACGTAGCAGCAGTCTTCGGCTTATCTAGAGCCGCTGCAACGACAGGAATCCGCACCCGAACTTGCAGGTCCGCCTCAGGCCAGGCTTCAGAGCTGATCTGCAGCCAGTCAAAGTCGGTCAAACCAGGCAAAGTCCCCCGCCGGCACTAGCTAGCTTCTGCCGGATAAAGGGGCTTTGTGGCTCATAAACTCACAAGAAGCCCCAAACTCACAAAACTCACAGCTACTCACAGTAGGATGCTGTCCATGGAAAATCCGTTCCGGCCCTCAGCCGGTGCTACACCCCCGGAGATCATCGGACGCTCGGGTCTGCTCGACGAGTTCGATTACGGGCTCAGCCTCGGTTCGGGGGCGCCGGGGCTGCTGACCATCTTCACCGGCGCCCGGGGCATCGGCAAGACCGTCATGCTCGGGGCGGCCCATGACCTGGCCCGGGAGCACGGCTGGGCCGTGATCGCCGAAACAGCCACCGAAGGATTCCTGGGCCGGATCGGCGAATCCATGCGCCGTCTCGCCGAGGAACTCGGCGACGGCCCGCAGCTCCGGCGCATCACCGCCATCGCCGCCGCCGGTTTCAGTATCACCACCCAGCTGCCGCCCGAGCGGCAGGTCGCCTGGCGGACCATCGGCGAAGAACTGCTCCGGCTGCTGGCCGCCCGGAACACCGGACTGGTCATCACCGTCGATGAAATCCATGCCGCCGACCGCGCTGAACTGGCTCAGCTGGCCGCCAGCGTCCAGCACTTCATCCAGGACCGGCTTCCCATCGGCCTGGTCTTCGCCGGACTACCGGCCGCCGTGTCGGACCTGCTCAACGAAGGGGTAGCGACCTTCCTTCGCCGCGCCGACAAGATCGACCTGCACGCCGCAGCCGTCCGCGACGTGGAAACCTCCTTCACCGCAACATTCACCGCAGCAGGCTTCACCGTCGCTCCAGACCTCATCCGCCGCGCGGCGGAGGCCACCGGCGGATACCCCTTCCTCATCCAGCTGGTCGGATACTTCCTGTGGCGCGAAGCCGAAAACAACCACGGAACCCTCACCCCCAACGCGGCCGACAGGGCCATCGAAGCAGCCAGCAGGCGCAACGCCCGCACCGTCATCGAAGCAGCCCTGGCCGCAGCCTCCCCCAAGGACATGGAATTCCTGCACGCCATGGCCCAGGACGACGGCCCCTCGACCGCCGGCGACATCGGACGCCGCATCGGCGCCAAAACCAACCTCGTCGCCAACTACCGCGCCCGACTCCTGGCGGCCGGACTCATCGAACCGGCCGGACACGGCAAAGTCGACTTCGCCATCCCCGGCCTGCGCCAACACCTCCGAAACAAACCCCTGCCCTAACGACCACCACACGGCAAAGGGCTAGCGAATCTGAATTCCGGCGCTTCCAAATCCGGCGGACTTCGAGCGTCTTTCGTGGCCCTGGAGCACGCCCCAACCTGACGTCAGAACAGCATCTGAAAGGCGTCAGATAGAGTTCAAAATCCTGTTTCTTGACACACTCTCGAGAAACTCTTGGATTTCAACCTGACAATCTAGGGGTTGGAGGGCAGAATGGCGGGTCAGCGGATCGGATACGTGCCGGCCAGCACCTGGACCAGAACGAACAGCGCCAGCTCGAAGGCCAAACACTCGACCGGGTCTTCACCGACAAGGCCTCCGGCCGGGAATCACCCCATCCCAATGGGCTTCTATGCTGGCTCCACGCTCCCAGGGTCTTGCGATTCGGTAATCACTGGCACCAGGTACGGCGAGCGGAATATCAGCTTGGCCGCCTTGGCCCACTTGTAGGGGTTATCTTCGAATCGGATCCACTCGCGTGGGTTGTCTGCGTCAGGAGCTGCCGGCGTTGTGTCGATGATCTCGGGATCACCTGTGATTTCGATGGAATTGTCGTCGTGGACGATAAGTACTGCCCTGGTTTCCCAGGTTGCTAATGCGTCGTCAGGTACTTGAAACTCAACCTTGATCACCGCCGCACCTCCTTTTCCCCGGTCGAATTTGTTTATTTTGAATAAACAATATCAATAATCCCCGAACCTGAGAAGAGTCCCTGTTTCGAGCATTCTCTGGGCTCTCCTACGCATGGCTTCGATACGCTCCGGTTCCAGCACCCCATTCAGGCCAAAGGAATCGGGGGAATCCAGCAGCTTGCGCAGTGCCGCCTTCTCATGGTCTTTCAGCAGGTGACGTCTGCTGTCGATTCGTTCGGCCAGGAAGTGGTTGACGTTCCGGACATCCCCGGGACGAGCGAAGGAGAATCCGTGGTCGATGAGGTGCAGTGTGTCGTGGCCGCCCAGGTAGTTGCCGCGGTGGCGGTCCTGCTGGCCAATCAGTGCATCAAAGAATGCCGCGTCGTCTTTCAGGCCGTCGGAGGCACGTTTCTTGTAGCCTTCCCAGCCCGGGACCCCGTAGGAGATGGATCCCATCTGCCCGTCGATCTCCCGCAGAACGCAGGGTGGAACCAGCTTTTCCCACCGTTCTCCCAGATTCCTAGCCATGTGCCAGGCGGCGAATTCGTGAATTGGCTGCACCCGATCCGACTGCCCGTAGGCGCGGGCACAGTTCTGGTCGACGCCCCCGAAAGGCTTGTGGAATCCTTTCAGCCCCTCGAAACCGAACGATACGCAGTTGGTGGTATTCACGCCCGCCACCACGGGAACGGATTTTCTTGGGATGGATTCGAGTAGTTCCCGCTCATCCGGGTGGCCGCCCTGCAGCTTCAGAACGTTGTTGATGCATTCTTGCAGTTGGGGCGTCACCCACCGATCGGAGGAGCGCCACAAAGGGCCCTTCTTATTCTCCGGCTCTTGCCGAAGGGCCTTGTTCGCGGTGTTCCGGCTGCCTTGGAGCATGCCGGACGGTGCCCCCAGTTCTCGGGCCATGGCCTTGAGCTTGTCTGCCGGCTTCCTTTGAAGTGACTCGAGCACCTCGACTGGCAGCTGCTGTTCCCCCGCCCATGCGAGGACGTCTTTGCGGATTTTCCTGTTTTCCCGCCGACGACGGTTATGCGCTTCGAGGGCCTTTGTGCCTTGGCAGCCGGCACATCGTCGGCCGCCTTCATGCAGTGCCCTACACACCGGGCGCATCTTTCCGGGATTGCACCTGAGCTGCGTTTGTTCGCTTCACACAGGGAGTAGGCCTGTTTGCCGGAAGAATTGCTGTCAGGCTGGCACCGGTGTTGATGCTGGTGTGACACATGTTGTCTTAAACGGCGTGTCGGAACCCACAAGGCTATTGATATTGCTAGGTTCGGTTCATGAGCGCAACGAGACTACGACGCCGCCCGCGTGGCACAGCCGTCAATACTGTCCAACTGCTCGCCCATGTAGATCCGCAGGCCAAAAGGAACCTTCAGGACATCGCCCAGCGGATGGGGATTTCCTTGGGCGAGTTCGTGGAGAAAATCGAGAAGAATCTCGAGCTCGATGGCCGGGGCTTGCCCACGTGGTGGGACCCGGAAGAGCAACGCCAGGAAGAACTTTCCCTAAATGAAAGGTCCCTGATGACCGGTTAAAGAAAGAGTGGGCCGCCGCCAAGCAACCCACTTCATTCAAGTATGTAGTTTCTTCTGAACAACCGATCGCCAAATCCCTGTTCAGAGGTTCCTTGGGAACCAGCGCCAACTGGTTCCCGATCTTCATCCAAGGCCTTTGCCATGCCTAAATGAAAGGTACGCGTCCAGAGTACATGGACACCATTTCAAAGTCGAGTATGCCTGCCCGCGCGTCTTCGGACGTCGATAGCGGAAAAGTTTGGGCTGCCCTGGCCCCGCTGATCGCGGGACGCCCCTGGTATCGGTTTGCCGATGCCCATCAGCAGTATGTCCCCCGTAATGAACGCAGGTTGCGGGAGTTGCGCCCCGGGCAGCCGGCGGCCGTGATGATTTACGGCCCGGACGGGACAGCCCAGACCTTATGTCTCGATATAGATATGAAGCTGGGCCAGAACCAGGCTCAGCGGGACGCAGCCGGCATCCGCACGTGGCTGTCTGATTTCGGTGTTTCATATGTCGAGGATGTGTCTCCGTCCGGAGGGCGCCACTTCTATATCCCGCTGCGTCATCGGATGCCCTGCGATGAGGCTCGGGCTTTTGTCGAGGGCCTGAAGACCAGGTTTCCCTCACTCGATCCTTCCCCTCATCGTGCCGCACGCCATGGCTGCATCCGGGTTCCCGGATCCGTTCATAAGCTCGGGGGTTCCCAGCGCCTGGTTACTCCTTTTGATGATGCGCTTCGAATTCTTTCCGTGCGCAATCCGCGCGAAACGGTAAACCGGCTTGTAGCCGATCTGCGCCCCCAGATCGAGGAATGGAGTTCGTCCCGACTTCCAAGCTCAACCCCTGCCCCTGTTACCCGTTTGCCATCGGCTCCGCCGCTTCAGCTTCAAACCGGTCCCATTGCCAGGGACATCGGAATCAACGGGTTCTCCCACCACGGCAGCTACCAGTCCCCCTCGGAAGCCCGTCTCGCGGTACTCAACTCCCTTGCTTCTTCCGGTTGGACCGAACAGCAGGTCCAGGACCAGTTGGCATGCGGTGCCCTGCCTGGACTAGCTGCCCTCTATGCGAAGTACAAGCCTGCAGCTGCCGATCAGACCCTCAGGATCGAATGGTCAAAAGCCGAGAGCTTTGTACAAAAAAACCCCTCCTTCCGCCCCCCGAACAGACGTATCCGTAAATGCGACATAAACGGGACTTTTAACTCACAGGGGGGCGGTACTGGAGGGTCAGCTAAGCGGTTAAGTCACCAGAAGATTCGTGAACTTCGAAGTGTGCTGTTTCTCTTCGACCAGAGGCTGAGTGGTCGGCGCTCCGGTATCTATCAACGACTCCTGCTTCGAGCTTTGATTGCTTACGCACACATGCTGGGTTCTACCACCGTGGACGTAGGATGCAGGGCACTGGCGGTGGCAACAGGACTGCACCACGCCACTGTGGCACGCTTGCTGAAGGAATTAAGCCGAATGCCCGGGTCTCCCCTGCAGCTACGGGAACACGCACAGGGCGTCAAAGCGGATGTCTACGAGCTGGAGCTATGCCCGGAAGACGCGGCAGTAGCAGAAACCAAACCCTGGTCTAAGGGACGTATTCATGCCTTACGCCCTGTATTTCGGGCACTGGGAGCTGTTGCAGCACTCGTTTATGAGGCGGTGGAAACACTGACAGCACCACGCACGACAGACATCGTCAGACAGAGCGGCATATCAGCATCTGCGGTAGATCAGGCACTGAAAACCCTGCACGAGCTCGACATGATCGAACGCTGGCACGGAACATGGCGGATCGTTCATACGACAAATTTGATGCAACTGGCAGACCGCCTCGGCGTTCTGGACGACGTCAATCGGCAGATCCAGCAGCATCGTCGTGAACGCCGAATCTGGCATGAATTCCTGGCAGGCCTCCCCGGCAGCACGCTTTACACCCCGCCGCTCATTGAAGCCGAGGTCTGGGACCGCGAGCGCGAGGATTACTGGTTGCCGCCGCCGGATGAAGATGCTTCGCTGGTTGGATTAGCTGCCTATGCGGCGTAGGTCCTTCACGGATCTGAACCGGATGGTCTTAGTGCTCAGTCGGATTGCCTATGTCTTGGCGAAGCCGAGTCTTGCTCGATGGCCATTTGGCATGGTTATTGCTGCTGTGCCAGGAGCCGGGGTTGCCGAGGAGCGGCAGGCTGGATGCCTTGGGTGAGATTTCTATGACGGTATGTCCCTCTATGTCCTATTTGTCTCGGCTGCGGGTTCGTCGGATGCTGAAGGCCGCTGCGGTGATGATGAGGATCAGTGCAGCAGCGCCGATGATGAGGCGGGGCAGGTCGAGGCCTGCGTTGATCTGGGGCAGGGTCAGGAGGGACTGGGAGGCCGGTACGAGTATGCCGTGCTCGAGGAGCCATTCTCGGATGGTGGTGAAGGCGGCGCCGATGGGGATGATTCCAAGGGCCACTGCTGCTGCGCCGAGGAGAAGCAGGACGAAGTTGTCGGTTTCGTTGTCGTTGTTCACTGATGTCCTTAGAGGTTTGGGTGCCGGACGGGGATCAGCGTTGATTCGTCGAGACTGACGGTGTCTGGTTCACCGGTGTCGAAGGCTCGGTAGTCGAGGACGAGGCAGGTGTCGTCGAGGCCGTCGGGTTCGATGTTTTCGACGATTCCCCAGAGTTCGAGGGATTCGTCGATGAGTGCCAGGTCGCCTTCTGTCAGGTCGGTGATTCGGAGGTGTTCGGGTTCGGTATAGCCTTCGAAGTCCTGGAGCTCCCCGGCTGCTTCCGGTGGCTGCTGCAGGTCTTCCTCGTCCGGGGCCGGGACATACCGGGAGGTATCGGGTGCCGTGGCATCGGAGGGGTTTTCGGCGGGAATGTAGTCGATGATTTTGGCTTGGGCATAGTCATCGAAGGTCAGTTGGATGGGCTTGCCGTCGAGGTCGTCTTGGTCGGGGTCGAGGATTTCGATGGATTTGCGGGGATACAGGGTTTGTGTGGGCCGTAGTTGTGCGACGTCGTCGGCGGCGAAATCCGGGCCGTTGGGGTTGGGATCGGGGGCGTAGAACGTTTGGATCTCTGTGGGCTGGGAGTTGTCGTTGAGGCCGATGCCGCGGCCGCGGGCTGCTCGGGGAATGCTGGTTCCGATGGCGGCGGATTCCCACATCATGAGTGCTCCCTGCGGGGACATTCTTCCCATGGAGACGCGGGCGCCGAAGTTGTCCCGCATTTCACCGCCGACGAATTCGACGTCCGGACGCTGGAGGCCGATCACCATGTGGATTTTCGCGCTTCGTGCCAGGCGGGCCAGATCGGCGATGAGGTCCAGGACCGGTGGTTTGGCCGGTGCGCCTTTGGGTTTGACTTGTTTCCACCAGCGTTCAACCCGCTTGAGGAAGGTGGTCAGCTCGTCGATTACGAGTGCGAGGGGTTCGAAGTCGGCCAGATTCGCCCGTCCGTCTTCGATCAGGGCGTAACGCTCTTCCATTAGCTCGTGGGCGGCGAGCACCAGGCGCACCTGATGCTCGATTCGGGAGGCCACCAGTTCAACATTGGGCCAGTCGCGGAAACCGACGAATTCGATCCGTTTGCCGTCGAGGATCCAGGTACGCCAGCCGGCCTGGGTGATGCGCTGGACGATGTTGTGTTCGAAGACGGTCTTTCCCGTGCCGGTGCCGCCGACCACCATCATGTGGGCCTGGACAGCGGGCCACCATTCCAGCGTTGTGCCGTCTTCGTCCACGCCGTAGGGAATCCGGAATTTCTTATAGTGCTCATGGTCGACGGCGAGCGCGGCCTGCTCTGTGGGGGGACGGACCAGGGTGGGGAGCTGGTTTCTGAGCGTGAAGGTGACGGTATCGTTTTCCAGATCCCAGTGGGCTTTCCAGCGTCCTTTGACTCTGGCGCTGAGGACCCGTTCGACTCTGACGCGGCGGGATCCCATGGCCATATTGTTGCCCTGCTGGTGTTTGATGCTCAGGGTCTTGAGCTGGCCGCCTGTTTCGTCGAAGGTGACGTCGGCGGATTCTCCGAAGAGGTCTTTGATCACTCTCTGGGCTCGTTTGGCTTCCGGGCTGGCGTCCTTGGGCGGCTTGTCGGCGGCGGGGTCGGTTTTGAGGCAGAGGAGTTTGCTGCGTTGGTTGTGTTTGTGGATTTTCAGGTTCGCTTCGAAGGTGCGATTGCAGGTGTCCACGACTTTTGCGGCCCAGGCCGGGTCTGAGCCGTTGATGTGTTTGGCGTACCGGATTGTGATGCTGCCCGGGGTGCCGACGAATCCTCCGTGCCAGTTCGAGCAGCGGATGACAGTGCGGGTGGGCTTCCGGACCCCGAGGAGGCTGCTGAGTTCCTCTACGGCGTTGTCATGGATGTTGCCGCGTTTGGCCGAACGGATTCCGGCTGCCACGGCCAGGATAAGGAGGGACATACCGCCCAGGCCGATGAGCAAGATCAGGGAGGGGCGGCCGGCCAAGGACGCTGCGGCTGCGCCGGCCGCTGTGGATGCGGTGATGGCAACGGCGGCGTAGGGGTAGATGGGTGTTCGCGGGGTCAGCTGTGTGAGCTCCGGTTCGGGACCTGTCCACCGGCTATTGGCTGTCTTGATCGTACGAACCACTTTTTGCCTCTCGCCGTCCGGTTCCTTCTCACCTCCTGTAGGCCGCTCGGCCGGCCGTTGTTCTATTCACTCCACGCCCGGTGCCGGGGCGACACGCCGTCGGAAAATGCCGGTTTCCTCTTGACAGTAGGGTCTATCATCGACACTAGGTTCGCTTGCGGTTCTTAAGGGTCGATGAATCATCCCCCACCGTCAGGAAAAGTATCTCCATCCAGATCCACCGGTTACCTGCCTGCAGGGTTTGTTGCCGTAGCCCCTGGCAGCCGCTCCCTCTTTACTTCCTCTGCCGGATCTAGCGTGAAAGCTGGCAGCGGTTATGGCCTTACGGACCGCACGAGCGACAGATATCCCCGGGTGCTGCCGGGACATACCGCGGAGGGCTCGCACCCGCCCGGAGTGCCCCCTTTTCCGTAGGCCGCCGGGGTCCCGGGTCTATGGGCGGGGTGAAAGGTCAGAATAGCCGCTGACCTTCCAGCCGTCCCCGACCTGTTCAAGCTCGATCAGCTGCTCATACTGGACCGGGTTAGCGGCTTCCCACGGATCCTCGCTGAGCACGCGCACGTCATAGGCCACCACCACAGAGGCGGTGCGGGACCGGCCAGCCTCGGCCACAGCTGCCCGGTTGATATGCACCTCGGTACGGGACCGGCCAGCGACAAACCGCTCCCACGCCACGGACGAGTAACTGACGTCGGAGCCCGTGAGGGCATCGGTGAATCCCGGGGTGGCCGTCCGCGCTATTGCCTCACCCCAGATGCCCGGGGAGTCCTGCCAGGATCTGCTGTGATAGGCGATGACAAAGTCCCGCGCCGCCGCCGAGAGGATCCGCTCCTGCTCCGGGGACATACCGTCCAGAAACGTGTTCACCGGTTCTGGAACAACCGCCGCAGATGCCTGAGTCTGCGGCACTGCGGGGACATCCCCGGATGCGGAACCAGCCGCCGCCGGGGCGGGCCGTTCCAGAACAGCACCGGCCGTGGAGCCGGCATCGGAAGTCTGGAACAGCCAGCAGCCGGCCGCTGCCAACACCGCGGCACCACTCCAGATCAGTGCCTCCGGCCTGAGCCTCACGCAGGTCCCTCCTCGCTGAGCAGGACGAAGTATTCAGAGTCCTCGCTCCAGGAGACCGGATGCAGCAGCGTCCCCTTCTGCGGGTTCAATGCGCTGTACATCATGCCGTTGCCGGCGTAGATACCCACATGGCCCCACACCTCATTCTGCTCGTCCCAGTTCTGGACCACGAGGTCACCCGGTTGCGGATCGGAGGTCTTATCTCCGGCTTTCCATTGGCCGGTCCGCGGCAGCTCGGCCCCGATCTGGGCATAGACCCATTGAACGTAGCCGGAGCAGTCCCACTGGCGAAAAGCGGTTCCGCCCCATTGGTAGCTGCCGCCGATTCCCTCCCGGGCCGCAGCAATAAGTGCCGCCCGGGTGCCGGCGGTGTCGACGGCCTCGACCGCCGCGTCCCGGGCCGGATCACACTGGGCCGGTATGTCCCCGCCCAGAGCAGCCAGGATCTGCTTCGCCGTCGTCTCCCACTTCGCATAAGCGGACGGGAACGCGGAAATTTGAACCGCCTGCGCCGCCTGCCCGTACGGCATACCCTCCCACCCCGGAATGTCGAGCAGACCACGGGGAGACCCGCCGTTCGGCCCGGTCGGCCCCCCGAAGAAGGCACGGGCCGCATAAGCCGGATCCATCAGCTCCCCCACACTCCCCCAGCCGGAGGCCGGCCGCTGCTGAAAGGCATTGACCGAATCATGGTCTGCCCCGACCTGATCGTGCGGGTAGTCCAGCGACTCGGGCACCGCTCGGTTGGCGTACACCTGCAGGTTCGATTCCTGCAGCGCCGTCATCAACGCAATGACCAAAGCGCTATCGGGCACCCCCAGCCGGTGACCCTCACCAATGATGGCCCGGGCCACCCCGACCTGGGCATCGGAAAGCACCATCGGCTCCCCGGACGGGGCCATCACGCTCAGACCGGCAGCAGCAACCGCTTCCGGGGTCTGCGGGACCGAAGAGTCTTCGGCCCCTATGGTGATGCCCCGGTCGGCCAGAAACGTCTCAGGATTGACCGGTTTTCCATCGACCTGGATCTCCAGGTGCAGATGCACCCCCGTGGCCGCTCCGGTGGCTCCGGTTCCGCCCAGCGGATCTCCAGCCCGGACTGTGTCACCGATCTGCACCCTGATGGTTCCGTCGGCTCCGTGCGCATACACAAACCGCGTCCCGCCGCCGGCATCGACGTAAATGACGTTGCCGCCCGAGGACGGCCCGACATACGTCACGGTGCCCGCAGAGGCGGAAAAGAACGGCGTCCCCTCCGGCACCCCGGCAATGTCCACCCCCGCATGAAACGTCAACTGGTCTTCAGAAGTGAAAGGCAACGGGACAACACCCGCACCAAACGGATTCGGCCGCTGCCCGAACCGGTCCGTCACCCGCCCCACCAGAGGATTCGCCACCGACCCCTTGACCGCAGGAACAACGCACTGCCCTGAACCGACCTGCCCCGCACTGAGCTGTTCCGGACGCGACCCGCCCAGCGCACCGGCCATCGTCGTGACCGCCAGCAACGGCATCACCACCAGAGCCAGGACCGTTAACCCGGCCAGGACGGCCCCGCCAATACAGAGCTTCCTCACCGCCGGGCTGCCCGGGCCGCCATCCTGGCGGCCGCCAACTTCCGGGCCAGCGCCTCATGCCGCGGCCGGGGCGTTCGCCGGGCCGCGGGAGGAGTGAGCACCCGTCCTTCCAATGCTGTCTGCACGGAGGCCCGCCCGTCCCGCCCGACCACAATCCGACGGGACACGGACGGTACAGTCCGTGCAGCCGGCCCCGCTGCCGGTGCCCGTTTCCGCTTGACCTCGATGGCTTTGGCCGCTGTCCCGGCAGCCAACGCGATGGCCGTGCCGTGAGGGCCGCCGGCCACTTTCGCCGCAGTGGAGACCGCCTTCAACGTCGTCGCGGCTTTGGAACCCGTTCCCCATCCCGGTGCAGGAGCCGGCGGGCCGGCGGCGGCACTGTCCGGGCCTGCGGTCAGCGCCGACTGCCGCCGGCCGGATACCGCTTTGAGACCCGCGGCCGGGGAGGAACCGCGGCGCTCGCCCAGATCCTCGAACCGTCCACCGTCCTGCTGGAACCGCCCGCTGCCAGCCGCGGAATGACTCCCCGCCCGCCAGGAGCCACCTGCGGGAACGGGGCTGGCCGTATGTCCCCCCTGCCTGGGATCAGCGTGCCCCTTTTCGTCCTGGCGCTTTCGATGCCGGTTCCAGGCATCCCGGGCGTAGGGTTCTGCCTTCTCCATCAGGGTCTTGATCGGGCCGGGCCGCGCCTTGCTTTGGGCACCGGTGATGCCCAGTCGGGAGATCCGCTGGGCCAGCGACTGGCCGCTGGCTTTGGCCTTCCGCCAAATCATCCAGAGCAGAACCGCCAGGAGGATCATCATGAGGTTCACAAAGGCCATCTGCGCGATGATGCCCAGATGGGCGGTAGACCCGGATACGTAGACGATGATTTTCAGATAGGCCGCTAGCAGGACCTGCGCCATGACAATCATGGAGGCGTAGAGGAACACCATGGTCAGTGACTGCCAGAATCCGTTGCGCGCTACCCCGGGCAGGATGCCCCATAACGCTGTGGCCATCAGCTTCAGACCTTCCCAAAGGGTCAAGCCGACAGCGGCAAGAAACACCACAGCCAAAGCGAGCGCGATGATGATCAGGCCGAGGCTGCCGGTTTGAATGATGCCGGCCACGCCGAGCTTGGTCAGTGATGCTGAGGAGCTGTAGGCCTTGGCGTCGTCGTCGCATTCTCCTACCCGGTCGCGCAGGGTGCTGTCTTTGGTATTGAGCGGGTCGGCACCGGTGATGTTGTCGTCAAAGATCTGGTCGCATTCGTCGGTCAGGACATTGCCGAAGGAAATGGTCTGGGCGGGGATGCGGACGAAGATGTCGGAGAGTTGGGCCATGACGGTTTCGCTCAGTATGTCGCTGGGGTCCGTGCTGTGGGCGGGGGACGGGGCATTGGGGTCGGTGACCAGTGCGACGGCGAGTTCGCCGCCGTAGTCCTGGGTTTTGGCGAGCAGTCCGGTGGGGCCCGTGACGGTCTGGACGGGATTGGCCAGGATTCCGGTCGCCATGACGGCCAGGAGCCCGGCAATGATGATTTCGAGGAGTCCGGAGGAGACTTTGCCGCGGATGATGTAGAGGATGGCCACGCCCATGGTCAGGGTCATGGCGAAGGGGACCCAGTGCAGCTGGGAGGTGAGGTCCTGAAACGATAGCGCGATTTCATTGACCGGTGTGGCGATGAAGGCGACCCATTCGAAGGAGATGAGGAATTCGATGAGGGTGAAGACGGCGATGACCAGCAGGATGTGGATCGTCCAGAAGATGTCGATGAGGGCACCGAGCCACCACATGTCCATGTTGGTCAGTCCTCCCCGGTCGATGGGCAGGCTGAGGTATTGGTAGAGGCTGATGCCGTGGCTGTCTTTGATTGCCAGGCTTTCAAACATGGCATCGAGGGCGTTGCCTTCACCGGTGTCGGCGTGGGCGGCAGGTGCGGCTGCCAGGGTGGCGGCCAGGGCCAGGACCGCGGCCGTCAGGATCCGGGTAGCGGCCGTGGATGCCCTCGTCCCGGAGGCGCTCTTCCCGGGGGTACCGGGCTGGGGTGCGGTTGGCTGTTTCCTTCCTTTTCGGACGGTGCTGGGCAGCATGTCAGCGCACCTCCTGGCGGCTGACCTTGGGTGGGGTGGTGAGTACGGCTTGGCGCCTGGCCGGTGAGCGGGGGATGAGGACCTGCATTTTGCCGATGCGGTTTCTGGCATCGCGGTAGAGGCATTCTCCCCGGCGTTCGGGGGCGACACCGCCGCGTTGCAGCGGTGAGAGGTGGTTGGTGACGACATCGACCCATTCGGGAGTATCCATCTGGGCGAGCCAGCGCAGGTTATTGCGGGCCAGGTCATCGTCGCGGTTGCGGAAAACGAAGCGCTGGGGAATCAGGCCCATCAGCTGTGCTGAGCCGAAGTCCGTGGTGGCGTCGTGGGACCCGAGGCCGACGGCTGCTTTGTGCTTGCGGCCGTAGCGGATGACGTCCTTGATCTCGTTTTCTCCCTCGGGTGAGCTGGTCATGTGGTGGGCCTCATCCACGATGAACAGGGTTTCCTGCTCATCGTTGGCAAAGCACAGGGATTTGCCGATGCCGGCCAGCAGGGCGTAAGCGGCCCGGCCGAAGATTTTCTCCAGGCCCAGGTCTTCCTTCAGGGACGGATTGAGCAGTTCATCCCGATTGGGCAGGTCCAGGCCGTGGGTGCAGAAGATGACCGCCTGTGCGTCCAGGGAGAGCGCCGGAAGACTGTCGTCAAAGAGGACGTCCCCCAGATCGGTGCTGGCGATGGTGTTGATCCGGTAGGCCAGGTTCTGGCAGGTCTGCGCGTGGGTCGCTGTGATGCCGTGACCGGATTCGAGGTGGGCCAGCAGAGCGCGCAGTGAGGTGATGTGGTGAGTGGCCGCGTACCCGGGGTCGAGGATTTTGCCGATCAGGGACCCTTCAAGGCTCATCGGCTTGATGCCGAGCATGACAGCGAACAGGGACTGGACCATCCGGGACCCGGCCCGGGGTCCGAAGATGCGCAGCGGATCGAGCGTGCTCGTCGGCCGGGCCAGATCCACCACGGTCGAGCGGGCCGGATCGAGCTGCCGGCCCAGGGCGGCCCATTCCTGATTGTCGGAACGGTCAATGACGACCAGCCGGCCGCCCCGGTCGAAGGTGTAGCCGGCCACCACTTTCAGGAAGGTAGATTTTCCGGAGCCGTTTTCGCCGGTCACCCCGAAGGAGCCCGAGATGTCGTTCTCCATGTTGCCGCCGAAATTCATGTACACCGGTGAGCGCCTGCCGCTGGAGATGTTGTCTCCGATGCGGAATCCGTGGTCTTCGCCGATGTCGGTCGAGACGATGGGCACGCCCATGGCGAATTCGCGTCCGGTGGTGAGCTGGGATAGTTCCATGGTCAGGCGGGTGGAGGGGATGCCGGGGATCATGGACCACCACAGGTCTTCCTGGCCGCCGAGGGGGGCTTCGAAGAGGAATTCGCGGCGTTTGTAGTGGCCGGCGATGAAGCGGGCTTTGTCTTTGGCGTCGTCGGGGTTGTCGGCGCCGACGGCCACGATGATGGTGGCCTGGACTTCCACTTCGCTGTCGGAGTGGGCCAGGGCGGATTGGTAGTTTCCCAGGTCGATGGCGATTTGTTCGAGTTCGCCGCCGGTGCCGGTGAGGGCCAGTTCGCCGTTGTCCTGTTGGTCGAATTGTTCGTTGAGTTTTCGTTCGGCTCGTTGGTTGCGTTGTTTGGCTTTGTCGGCGCGGGTGATGGTGCAGCGGATGGCGAAGTCGGCGTCGACGGGCAGGTCGTCGAGGGCGGCGATGAATTCGACGCCGGGGAATTCGAAGCCGCCGCGGGGGCTGCCGGTGAGCGCCATGAGGGTTTGGTAGGAAGTGGTTTCGGTGCGCTGATTGCCGATTTTGAGGTAGCGGCGCTTGAACGGGGTGAAGCGGGTGAGGCCCTCGGTGTCGGATTGTCCGCCTTCATCGATCCAGGGATCGGTGAAGACTGCCCCGGTGACGGGGCGTGTTTCCAAGGTGGGGTCGGGGTCGGGGACGCCGGGGTCCATGCCGAGTCCGCGGTTTTGCATGTGGTCGAGGATCCACAGGATTTCGGCGGCCGTGGCGGGTGTGGGGTGGAATTCGCGGGGGATGAGGGCTTCGACCTCCCCGCTGATCTGGATGGTGTTGGCCAGTTCCGTGGGTGAGGCGAAGCGGCGCGGCAGCCCGAAATGCTCTCGGAGGACGGCGTCGGCGGCATGGAGTTTGGCGGTCAGGTTCGTTTTGAGGTCCGGTTCGGACAGCGGGACGGCGAGCCAGAAGGCCCGGGTGCCGACCGGGACGGATTCGAGTTCCTGCAGCGTGAGCTCGGCTTCTTCGAGGTAGTCGGGGCACTGGTCCAACGGCACGCCTTCGAGCATTTTGTCGATGACGGCCGCCGGATCGAGGTCGGCGCACAGGCCGAGCAGCAGGGATTCGCCCAACAGGGATTGGAACAGGGCCTGATGATGGCGTTTGACCAGGAACTTGGCTTCGGCGGTGCCGTATCCGTAGGGCTGGGGCTGGAGCCGCCAGAGCGCCCAGACCGTGCCGGCCCGCGTCCACAGCAGGTTGCCGGCCATGGAGGTGATCGGGATACGGCGCATAGGGGTTCTCCTTGGCTAGCGGGAGCTGGTCTGGGACAAAAGGCGCTGGACACCGGAGGTCACGGCGGCCGGCCGCGCGGACACCGGCGGGGCCCCAGGGGGATGTGGCGGCACCGGTTCATCCGATGGGGCTTCGGCCGGTGAGGGTTCGGCCGGTGAGGGTTCGGCCGGGGGCGGTTGGGCTGTTCGTCGGGTGCGGGGCCGGCGCACCGCGACCGGCCGGCCACGGTATGTCCCCTGGCGGGGCCGGAAGGAGGCGGCTGCGGCGTCCAGGACCATGGTGGCCGGGTTCCGTCGGGTGGGCGGCAGTTTGCCGCTGAGCCAGGCGGCCGCCCACCCCGCCCCCAGGGCGAGAACGATATCCAGCAGCATGAGCCCGGAGGACCACAGGCCGCCCCGCGTCAGCAGCGCGGTGAAGCCGACGAGCAGAGCGAAGAACCCCTGGACCAGGGTGTAGGGCCCGCCGGGGATGGGGGTGCCCTCCCAGAACCGGCCCAGCATGGGCTTGACCCGGCGGACCCGGGTGTAGAACTGCCCGACTTCAGGTTCGATGGCGGCCACCGTCAGCGTCCCGAGGCGCTGAATTCACTGTCGATCAGGGACTGGACGTAGTCGGCACCGCTGATCACTCCCCAGATCAGAAGCCCGGCGGCCAAGATGCCCAGGATGATGCCGGTGATGGTCCACCGGCGCCGGTGCGCAACGTACAGGCCGATGCCTGCGGCCACGACGGTCGCCAGGCTGACGATCGTCACCTCGAGCAGGCCCAGCTTTTCGTTGACCGTGGCGATGATGCCCGTGCCGGCCTGGATCAGAAGCGAGTTCATGGATTTATCCTCCGGTTGATTCGTTGTCAGGTGATGCGGTGGGTTCCCCGGCGGGGGTCTCGGCGAGCACCGGCACCGGCCGCAGCTCTGCCACTTCCCAGCGGCCCGCCCGGGACTGCAGGGTCAGTGCATAGGTAGACGGGCTGGCCCGCTCCCCGGAGAGCAGCGATGCGGTCGCGAGGACCTCGAGCCGATCGCCGTCAGCAGGTACCTCGGCCGGGCTCGAGGCGGACAGCAGTGAGACCAGACGCACCTGCCGGTACGGGGCAGGATCGATCGGGCCAATACGTGAGCCCGGGCTGACATACCGCCCGACATCACCGTCTGCCGCCGCATAGGCGCCCAGGAAACCGGTCACGGTCGCGGCCACATCCCCGGACACGGGCAGGGACTGCGGATACTCCAGGGAGACGGCAGTGTCCGAGACGGCCGGGCCGGCCACCGGGGCCGGCAGCCCCACCACCGCCAGGCTCCCGTTATCGCCGGCAGCGACCACGACCTGATAGTGCCGCCGGACCCACGAGGCCGTCGCCCCGCCAGATACACCCTGACCAGACACATCCTGACCAGAAGCATCCTGAACGGACGCGGCCACGGTCACGGCCACCAACGGCCCGCCGTCCTGATCCACCGACACCACCGCCAGATCCTTGTACACCCACGGCACGGCCGGCAGCGCTTCGGCGGCCGAGGCGCCCAGAAAACGGTCCAGCTCCGCATGGTCGGTGCTGGTCGCGGACAGCCACGCGGCCAGATAGGCCGACGCATAGGATGAGGCCGCCGACGACCCGGAGGCTGCGGGCTGAACCGGCGCGGCGGTACGCTCCTGTGCCGACACGGCCACGGCAGTCACACCGGCCGCGATGGACAGCACACAGCTCAGCGCCACAACGCCGTAGAAGGCGCCCACGACAGCCCTGGGCAGGACGGCATGCACACCCGTCCCCGTGCGCACCGGTGAGACGGCAGCACCGGTGCGGGGTCCGGCAGACTTGCCTTTGCGTCGAAAGAATCCCGAATCCATCACTGCTCCTTCGGCATCCCGATCCGGCGGGCGGCAGCATTGGCCTGCCGCAGCTCCGGGGACCGCAGGAACGAGGCCAGGTTCTCCTGACACCCCTCATCGAAGGGACGCTCCAGCAAGTCAGCGATATGACCGTAGATCTCGTCCTCGGTCGAAATGGCAGCGGACGCGTCCGTCAGGAAGCCGGAGAGATCCTCATCCTCCAAAGCAGGAAAAACTGCTTCGCCGTCCTCGCTCATGGGTACTCCCGCCTGATCCTGTTTTCCTTGTCACCCCATGTAGGTCACCGGAAAACGCAGAGTTCCAGACGAATCAAAAAAGTATTTCCCCCGCACTCCCCCACACCCCGACTCCCCGCCGGCACGCGGAATACGGCCGCTCAATCCAGACCCCACACGGGCTCGAAACCGGTCCGCCCCCGGCGGCCGAAATTTTGATCCAGAAGCTCATCCAGAGCAGCTGAGCAACGTGGGCTCCACAGAACCCCTCGACAAAGGAGCCCCCATGAACACCGGAACCGCACCCGTGCGCATGACCACCAGAGGCGTCATCGGCAAACTCAACGCCGAATGGACCAACCGCCTGGCCAGCCGCACCGCCCACTACGGCTCCCTGGGCCAGCTCAGCGGCAGCCAGGCCGTCACGCTCCTGCAAGGATCCACCGGAGCCGAACGAGACCGCCTCTTCTACGCCATGCTCTCCGCCGCCGCCGCAGGAAACCCAGCCGCCGAACGGACCCTCCTGCAGGCCATGCTGCCCAAGACCGTCCAGTTCACCCGAACCTGCAAGGGCCTGGTCACCCTGGCCCACCAGGACGCCCAATGCCACGCCGTGGCCGCCATGTGGGAAGCCATCAGAACCTACCCCCTGCACCAGACCCAAAAGGTCTGCGCCACCCTCGTCCTCAACGCCCTCAGACTCATCACCAACTCCCACCCGGCACCGTCCCAACGATGCTTCCCCACCGACGACGCCATGCTCGAAGGCATCCTGACCAAAACCCGCGCCGACCACGGCGACGACCCGCTGCAGGAGAAGAGCGCATTCGAAGAACTCATCACCGTCATCGGATGGGCAACCGAACACGGAGTCCTCCGACCCGACGAAGCCAAACTCCTGGGCCGCTACACCGTCTCCACCAACGCCGAAAAGCACGCGCTCGCCGAAGAACTGGGACGCACACGCCGGGCACTGGGCCAGCGGATCTATCAGATCCACCGCAAACTGGCCGCAGGACTGGACCACTTTTCCGTATCCCGGGGAGATCTGGTCTAGGTGAGCACCACCAGGCGAGCACAGTATCCGGCGGCGAAGGCAACCGGAGGACCCAGCCAGGTGATAGGCCACGCACAGCAGCCCCTGTGCGGTGCATCCGCCCCTGCCGGGACCAAGTCCACATATCCACAGCAAACCGCGCACCCACTATATGAAATTAAGAAATGGGTTTTTAACTACATGGGGACCCCCGCGCATCCCTTACCGCACAAGGGATGTAAGGCAGCAGGCGTCACAGGATGCACGTGGTCAGCCGTCACAGGATGCACGTGGATAACTCCCGATTTGTTGAGCAGCGATCAACAAAACGTCACAGGATGCACGCGCTGCATCCCTGTGATTTCGGGGATTTCCCACCCTGCCAGCCGGCCCTCTGGCGGCCGGAAGACAGGCGTCACAGGATGCACGTGGAAAAACCGGCTCATCCACAGGAACCGGCCGGGCTGACCGACGGAAGAGCTCAGCACCCGTCACATCCGTCGAAAGCCGAAATCCCATGCCTGACTATCCCCAGGGCCAGCTCCTGACCGAGCGCCAGCTGCACCTCATCGACACCGCCACCAGACTGGAGCAGGAACCGGAAGCATCCGAACCCTACAGCTACGCAGCCCGCCTATGGGCCCAGCTCTCACTGCCCTACAAGGACCCGGGACAGACACCGGAGTGGACACGGCGGAACAACTCCATCACGCTGACCATCACCCCCGGGCTGGTAACGCGTCCCGACGGCACCCGGGAGCGGGCCTACCCCTACGGCGTACTCCCCCGCTATCTGATGACGTGGATGACCACCGAAGCCGTCCGCACACGCTCCCGGCATCTGGAGCTGGGAGCCTCACTGACCGCGTACCTGGCCAGGCTCGGACTGAACGGTTCGGGAGCCACCGGCAGAAGGGTCATGGACCAGCTGCACCGTCTTGCCGTCGCCAGCATGAACATCGAAGACTTGCGCACCCGGGAAGACCGGTGGGGCGTGGCGGGCGCGAACTTCAATGTCGCCTCGCGCTACGAGCTCTGGTTCAGCCGCCGGCAGACCGAACAGCCGGACCGGATGCTCGGCTCCACCATCACCCTTTCGGAAGACTTCTACCGCTCCGTCATGGAAGCCCCGGTCCCCCTCCGGCCGGAGGCGCTGCGGATCCTGGCCGGTTCTCCGATGCGCCTGGACCTGTACACCTGGCTGGTCTACCGTCTGCGCTACCTAGCCAAGCCGACCACGGTCACCTGGGGCCAGCTCGCCGGTCAGTTCGGCAGCGACTACAAACTGCAGCGGCAGTTCAAAGCCGCCTTCACCAGGAACCTGCGCGAAGTTCAGGTCATCTACCCGCAGGCGCGTTTTGCCATCATGGGCGCCGGCCTGCGGCTCCAGCCCTCCCCCGCCCACATTCGCAGCCGCAAATCCTCCAGCTGACCCCGGCACAGACGGCATGAGGGGCCCGGCACAGACGGTCTGCGCCGGGCCCCTCATCATCGCCCGATCAGAGGTAGCGGGCCAGAACAGCCGAAACCAATGCGCTGCGGGACGGAGCGCCCAGCTGTTCGGCCTTGGTATCGATCCAGGTTCGCTGCGCCGAATCCAAACGAAGCTGGATCTGAATACCTGCACCGCCCCGGCGACGGGTCACCCGCCGCGGAATCCCCGAGGAGGTGGGCGGAGGCGGGGCCACGACTGAAAAGTCTGCGGCCAGGGCACCCTCCGGGACGCTGTCGAAGGCATCGATCAACACGTCAGCATAGGTTGACCGCTCCCGGTACGTCCTTTCCTTGAGTCGCTCGAGCAGGTCGGCAGGCAGATAGACCGGGACATTCTGCGGTGCGCCCGCAACGGTCTGGGACGCCTTGGCCGGCTCGGCGCCGCTACGAGCATCGGACGCCGCAGTGTTGACCGGCGCAGCCGAGCGCGCCGGAGCCGCCTTGGGCTTGATCGGCAGGGCCTGCTTCAGCTTTGCCCCCCGGTCGGGGGTCGTAGCGAACTTGGTCGCCTGAGACTCGCGGGCAGGCATCACTTCGCTCCTTCTTCAATCTCGGCCAGGCGGGCAAGAATCTCCTCGGTCAGGGCCTCGTACTCCCCCGCCAACCCATCCATGCGCGAGGCATGGAAGCTGGTTCCATCCACCTTTCCGCTGCGCAGCGCAGCAAACCGCGCCTTATGCGCCTCAGCCACCTGCGACTCCAACTCATGAATCAGCTTGCCGGCCTTACGGGCATCGACAGCAGCGCCCTCCTGATGCCGGATCCGCGTCCTGAAAACCGGCGCGACCTCCCCCAGCATTTCTTCAAGCGACGTCCGCACCCAGCGCTCGAGCCGGCGGGATTGAACACCGACGGCAAAAAGCACAGCCCCGGCCAACTGCAGGTCCGGATTCGAGGACTTGGCCGCGACAAAGCGGTCCGCGGTCGTCTCCACCCCATCCAGCGATGCTTCATCCGACCGGGTCGTGATGACCACCGCCGTGGAGACGGCGAAGGCACCCTCCACCAGCAGCTGCTCGCCGGGAGACGTATCAATCAGGATCAGGTCATACGGATCCGCCACTGCAGAAAGACCCGAATACAGCAGGTCCGCGAAGGACCCGGCATCATCACGGCGGTTCATTCGGGCGAAAAGAATGCCCTGGAGATCGAAGAGCCCGGGACCTCCTTGAACAACATCAAGGTTCTCCCGGACCCCGATAGTGACAGGCAAGGGCTGACTGTCACTGAGGGCATCCCGCAAAGCCCGCCCGTCACTGCGCTCGTACCCCAGGTCCCGATTCAGGTTCCCCTGAGGGTCCAGATCAACCAGGAGAACACGCAGTCCCGCCGCCGCAGCGAGACCGCCCACATTGGCCACCACACTGGTCTTGCCGGTACCCCCTTTGCCATTACCGACCGCAATGACACGGGGAATCGCCTTAGCCAGCGGACGCTCAGGCGCCGAGGCAACTTTCAGAGATCGAGCCATAAAGGAAATACCTCCAGATTTCCCGCCATCAGGCGGGCTGACAATCGTGCTCCAAATCCTACTTCCCTACTACCTACATATCGGGCGACGACACCCGCGTGACGCACAGCCAGTGATCCCGATGCGAAGACACCGGTAGAACTCGCCACTCGCCTAGCCTGAGGGCTGGCAAGTTCTTTAGCCATTTACCAGGCGGCAAATACCTCTGTAGTGCAAGCTAGCTGCACTGCTAGGAAAGAAGCCGTCTAGCTAGCCGTAACCAAGGCTTGAGAGATAGCTATATGGACAGGCTGAGATATGGCTATATATATAGCCATACATATGGTTCTAGTTATGGCCTTATTTGGAAGGTCGCGGGGGGGGGGATCCTCTGAGGGAGATCGGGAAGCTGCCCCGGGAGCGGGGCAACTGCTTCACGAGTTGGCCCTCCCAGCAGAAGAGCCTCGAGCAAGAGACCGAGCCTTCATGAAAGCCAGTTGGACCGAAGACACCGGTAGCACTGGCCGCTTCCCGAGCCTTACGGATGGCCAGTTTCTTAGCAGGTCCTCAGGCGAGATATACATCTGTGCTGCAGGCTAGCTGCACTGCTAGGAAAGCAGCGGTTCAGCCTGCCCCAACCGAGGCATGAAGGATAGCTGTATGGACCGGGTGATACATGGCCATATATATAGCCATACATGTGGTTTCAGTTATGGCCTTATTTGGAAGGTCGCGAAGGGATCCACCGAGGGAGATCGGGAAGCTGCCCAGGAGCGGGGCAACTGCCTGCGGGAGCTGGCCATCCCAGCAGCAGGGCCTCGAGCAAGAAACCGAGCCTCATGAAAGCCAGTTGGACCGCCAGATGGTGGGCAATCCCAATAACAGGCAACCACGCGTCCCGCAGCGCGACCTGAATAGCAGCGGATATGGCTAGCGATACCGCTATACATATGGTCTTGCTTATGGCCTTACCGGAAAGTCACGCAGAGACCATCCGGTCGAGGGCAGGGGGAGTTCCCGGAGAATGGGGCAGGCGGGTGGCAGACTAAATGCTCGGGAGCAGTAGAAGAAGCCGCAGGATTTCGACCTACACCCATTGAGGAGAACACAAGCAAGACGACGAGGCGGGTGGATTAGGTGGGCGGCGGTGAAACGGTTCGCTGCAGGATCTCGAAGAGCCGTGCGAGCTCGGCAGCATTAAAGCTGTACTTGACCCGCCTGCCGTTGCGTTCACCTCTGGGTACATCAGCGCACACGGCGCCGGCCTCCTCAAGGACCGCCAAATTACTGCTGACCGTAACCAGGCGGAGCCCCAGAGCGTCGGCGATGACGCCGGAACCGGCCGGTCCGCTCATGGACAGGTATCGCAGGATGGCGAGCCGGATAGGGGATCCCACAACAATGCTGGCGCGTTCGGCGTCTTTCGGCAGGACCACACGGGCAATTCGCGGCATGGGCCAATTCTGCCCCACCGGACAAGAGGCGCAATCCCAACCTTTATTAAAAATAAGAGCTATGTTACTTTCACCGTGTCAGATCAGCAGGCCGCACAGAAGGGTCCTCCCGTGACAGTCATCGAGAAGGAAGCACCCGAAGGCAACCAGGAACCCCTAAAACATCGGGAGCAGGGACACGCGCCGTGGAAGCCACCTGCGCGTATCGCCAAGCAGAGGCCCGCCTTCCTCGCAGTGGCGCTTTCGCTCGCACTCCTCGGCGGCCTGATCACCTGGTACGGCGTCAACGCCAACGGCCAAAGGCCGGTGATCGTGGCCAAAACGGACATCCTGCGCGGGGAGACCATCGAGGCTGCGGACCTGGGAACCATCGAGGTAGCCAAAGACGCCTCCAACCTCGTGCCCGCCGAACAGTCCGGCCAGGTCATTGGCCAGAAAGCGCTGGTGGACATGCCTGCCGGCTCCCTCTTTACCGGCTCCCACACCGGATCTTCGCTCGGAGTTGAGGAAGGCAAGTCGGTGGTTGGCATCGGTGTGGGCTCGACCAATGTCCCCTCGCGCCCCCTGCGGGCCGGGGACAGGGTTCGGATCATCCAAACGCCCCTGGAAGGACAGGCTGGTGCGGCATCGGATGAATCCGTGCCCGGAATCGTGGACGCAACCCGCTTCGATGAGGTTAAAGGAATAACCGTTGTGGACGTCATCGTCGACTCCGGCACCGCCCCCACAGTGGTCCAGTGGCCAGCAGCCGGCACCGCCGGCATCTCACTGGAAGCAGGGGAGGGCAGCGGCGAATGAGCATGATCGCCCTCGCAAGCGCAGGAACCTCTCCCGGTGTCACCTCGACAGCGGTTGCCCTGACCCTTGGCTGGACACGGCCGGCGCTGCTGGTCGAAGCCGATACCTCCAAGCCGTCATCGGTCATCCCGGGCTTCATGCAGGCGGGAATGGATGCGAGCCGGGGTCTGCTGCCGCTGGCGGTGAGTGCCTCGAGGGAAGGAATGAGCGCCGAAACCGTGTGGGAAGAGCTGATCCCGCTTCATCATGAGCCCGGTTCGGTGCCCGAAGGCTATGACAAGTATGTTCTGCCGGCCTTTTCCAATATCACCGCAGCACGCGGAATGGACGGTCTCTGGTCGGAGCTGTCCCAGACGCTTTCTCAACTGGGAACCGCCGGGGTGGAGGTTTTCATCGATGCCGGGCGGCTTGCGGAAAATGATGCGCGGCTTCCCCTCATCACCGGATCCGACATGGTGCTCCTGGTAATCCAGCCGACCCTGGCTGCAACAGCTGCCTTGGCCGCCTACCTGAACGGGGTGAAAGCGGCACTGGCCGCCCACGGAAAATCCGAACGTCTGGGACTGGTGGTGGTGGAACATCCGACCCAGAACATCCCTTCGCGGGAAATAACGCAGTATCTTCGGGTGCCCGTGCTGGCCCGGATCCCGTGGGACCCGCGTGCTGCTGCCGTGTATTCGACCGGCGCCCCCAAGCCAACCGGTTTCCGAAAGGCCGCCCACGGGTCGTCCATCCGGGCGCTCGGTGCCGCCCTCGAGGGGCAGCTGAAGGCCTATGCGGATGTGCTGGACCGCGGGATCACCTACCGCCAGGAGGCTGGGAATGTCCGATAAACCGTCAGAGTTCAACCTCCAGTCGCTTCCTTTTTTCACTGCACGCAACCGGGACAGCGGCGAAGTGAAAGTGCCCGTAGCAGCTGCCGCCCACCTCACCCGGGGAGCTTCTGCAGCCGCACCTTCGGCGACCATGCCCGAGGACCTGGCCAGCATGTCCGATTTCGAACGCGACCTGCAGACCGCAGAAGAGGCCGACAGCCTCGACAGCACACAGTTCTGGACCGTGGTGGCGACCCTTCGGGGACGGGCCGCCGATGCCCAGGCCAGAGAGCTGGAAGGCCGCAGCGGGCTCTCGGACCGGGAGAAGGAAGCGCTGGGGCAGCAGTGCATCATTCAGGTCGTCTCCGAACATGTCCAGGAACAGATGCGTTCGGGAGGACAGCGGCAGGTATGGTCCGAGACCTATCAGAGCCGGGTCCGCCAGGCCGTGTTCGACCAAATGTTCAGGCTGGGCCGGTACCAGGACCTGATCGACGATGAAAACGTGGAAAACATCCACATCCACGGACACGACGTGGTCTTCGCCGAGTACGCGGGCGGCCGGATGGTCCGCAAGGCCCCCGTGGCGGTTTCCGATGAACAGCTCATGGAGGACCTGCAGTTCTTCGCCAACAGAAACGGCGAAGGCGCCCGGCCTTTTTCATCGGCCCATCCTGACCTGGACATGGACCTGCTGGGCTACATCCGCCTTGCAGCGGTAGCCCCGCCCATTGCTGAACGCCCATCGGCCGTCTTCCGCATCCATCGGTACACCAACATCACCCTGGAAGAACTGGTCGGGCTCGGGACCCTCACACCGGCCATGGCGCATTTCCTCACAGTTGCCGTAAAGGCCAAGAAATCGATCGTCATCAGCGGATTCGGCGGGGACGGAAAAACAACCCTGATGCGGGCCATCGCCGCCAAGATCGGCCCTGATGAGCAGATCGTGACCATTGAAAAAGAGCGGGAACTGCACCTGGACCAGCTTTCCGGCCGCCGGGTGCCGCCCTTTGCCCTGCAGTACCGTCCGGGCACGGGCGAGCGCGACGCCAACGGCCATTCGCCGGGGGAATACACGCTGGAAAAGGCGATGGAGAAGGCGCTGCGGCTCAACAGTCAGCGGATTCTGGTCGGTGAGGTCCGAGGTCAGGAAATTGTGGCCATGCTGCAGGCGATGCAGACGGGGGCCGGGACCTTCAGTACCACCCATGCCTATGATCCGGATGACTGCATTGACCGTCTGGCCGGTCTGGGGTTGAACATTTACGGCGAGGAGTACATGAACCGGCAGCTGGGCCGGCACCTGGACTTCGTTGTTCAGCTGGCCAAGGTAGACCTGCCGGGTGGGAAAGTGGTCCGCAAGGTCACCCACATTGCCGAAGTGCTGCCCGGCGAAGGAGACCGCAAGGTATCCACCCAGGACATCTTCCGTCTTGAGCCGGGGGAGGACGAGGCCCGGTTTGTGGCGCTGCCCTCCAACGTCCGCCTCCGGAGCGATCTGGCCCGGGCAGGGCTGGATGCCGGCCGCTTCCAGGCGGGAGGGCGGGCATGAACGGGTTGATGATTTCCTTTGGGGTCGTTCTGGTGATTTTCGGTTTGCTCGCCGCGGCCGTCTTAGCCCTGACTGCTGCGCCGGAGGCCCGTTACCGGCCGCCGGGTCGGCTGGAGCTTCGGATCCGCGCTCTTCGCCACGGTATGTCCCCCAGGCTGCAGCTGCGGTTGCTGGCGGGGCTGGTGCTGGGTGTGGTGCTGGCGGCGCTGACCGGCTGGATCATCTTCGTGGTCCTGAGTCCTTTGGTCATTGCCGGAGCTCCGGTGATCTTCTCTGATGCCGCGGAGAAGCAGCAGACGGAACGGCTCTCGGCACTGGAGGGCTGGTCCCGGTCGCTGTCCGGGCTGATCGTCAGCGGGGCGCCCCTTGAACGGGCACTGATTGCCTCGCTGTCCAACGCCCCGCCCCCGATATACCGGGAGGTTTCCCGGCTGGTGTCCCGGCTTGAAGGCGGATGGCCCACTTCGGAGGCCCTGCAGGCCTTCGCGGATGATCTGGACGATCCGACCGGGGATCTGGTGGTCATGAACCTCACCCTGGCAGCCAAACAGCGCGGTCAGGGCCTGGTCAATGCTCTGGATGATCTTTCCGGCATCGTCTACGAGGAGGTCAAGGTCCGCCGGCAGATTTCCTCGGATCGGGCCAAGCCCCGGTTGAATGCACGCATCGTCATGGCCATCACCGTGTTCATGCTGGTCTGTCTGCCCTTTGTCGGGACGTTCGCTGAACCGTATAAGACGCCGCTGGGCCAGCTGATCTATGCCGGGTGGATTGGCATGATCGTGGCCATCCTCCTGCAGATGCGACGACTCGTCACGCCACGGCCGGCCGCCCGGCTGATGGGAACCACCGGCGGAAGGAACCTCTGAGATGGAGATCTTCATCGGGGGAGCGCTGCTGGGGCTGGGTCTTGCCGTTCTGGTGGCGCCGCTGCTGCCGTCCCGACCCAAGCTTGCGGCGGCCATGGAACGCATGGGGTCGGCCGAAAGCAGAATCGACACCGGTCCGGCTGATTTTCAATCCCGTATCGGCAGCTGGATCGTCCGGCATCTTCCGGCCCTTCCCTTTCTGGCAGCGCCGGCCAGGGATCTGGTGCTGGTCGGGATCAGCAGTGCCAGGTTCTACTACCAAAAGGCCGTTTGGGCCGTGGGATTCATCGTCTTCGTCCTCTGCCTGGGAATCTACAGCCAGCTGCTCACGGGCATCCCGATCATCATTCCGGCCGCTGCAGCGGTCCCGGCGGCAGCCATCGGCTGGTTCATCCCTGACTATCTGCTGAAAAACCAGGCGGCCAATGCCCGGCAGGAATTCGCCCGGGCGGTCGCGGTCTATCTTGAACTGGTCGCCGCCGAACGGCGCCGGGACGCACCTCCGGCCGTGGCCTTGGAAAACGCCGCCCAGATCGGAGGTTCCTGGGTCTTCCGCCGCATCAACCAGGAACTGACCCGGTCCCGCTACGACCACGTTCAGCCGTGGGAAGCGCTGCTGAATCTGGCAGATGAAATCGGGGTGCCGGAGCTGGCAGAGGCAGCAAAGATCGTCCGCCTCTCCGGGAACAATGGCGCCGCCGTCTATGAGGCGCTGCGCAGCGCCGGGAAGGGCTTGCGGCTGAGGATGCTCAACAACGAACACACCAAGGCCAACAAGGCCTCCGAACAGATGGCCATCATGATCACGGTGCTGGCTCTGGTCTTCACCGGCATCGTGCTGACCCCGCTGATCATGAACCTCATGTAAAGGCCACTCTCGATCCGACCTACCCCAAGTGACCGTCAGAAAACCTCAACAGGGAGTAAAAATGTACAGTCTCATCCTTAAGCTCCAGCTGCTCATTCTCGGGCTCTCCGATGCCGCCACCGGCCGGATGCGCAGACTGCGCGCCCAGGCCGAACGCGGTGACAACGGAGTCGGAACCGTCCTGCTTATCATCGGCATCATCGCCATCGCCACCATCGTCGTCGGTGCCATCACCGCCTTCGTCAACAGCAAGACCGCCCTGATCAAGTAGCGATGACCAGCCGTGCGCGCCAAATCCCGGAGCAGGGAAATTCACCGGTCGGATTCGTCATCATTGCCCCACTGCTGTTCTCCATGATTTTCGGACTCGTGCAGGTGGGCATGATGTACCACGCCCACAACGTGGCCCATGCGGCTGCCTCGGCTGCCTACAACGACTCCCGCACCATCAACGGAACCACTTCCTCGGCACAGGCAGCCGCCGGCGCAGTCCTGGCCGAAAACGGTACGTCCCTGACGGCAACCAACGTATCGGTGCATCGAACAGCCGCATCGGTCACCGTCACCGTCACGGGCAAAGCTCCCGCGCTGGTCCCGCTGGGGCAGGGCCCGGACATTCGCCAGGAAGTCTCCGGGCCGACCGAAAGGTGGATCAGCCGATGAGAAAGCGTTTCCAGAGGCTTCGGGCACGAGGCAGGGAAGCCGGCGAAGGCGTCAGCCTGGTCATCATCCTTCCGGTCATCATTCTCATCCTGGGCCTCTTCCTCCTTGCCGGACGGGTCGCGATCGCCGGCAACGCTGTCACCAGCGCAGCGAACGCAGCCGCCCGTGACGCATCACTGGCACGTGAACCAGGCACCGCCAGGCAGAACGCCCGGCAGGCGGCACAGCGCATCCTGACCCAGCAGGACATCGCCTGCTCATCCCTGTCCGTGGACGTTGATACCGCCGGGCTGCACGCAGCCGTCGGACAACCGGCCACGGTGTCAGCCACCGTCACCTGCGTGGCCAATCTCAGTGACATCGCCATCCCCGGAATCCCGGGTAGCCGCACCATGAGCGCTTCCGGGGCCTCTCCGGTCGACATGTACAGGCAAAGATAGGAGGTACCGCAATGCACACCAGCCCAGATCACCGCGAGCGGGGCGACTCCTCGATCCTCCTGCTACTTCTTGTCCCGGTCCTGCTTCTGGTCGTCGGGCTCGTGGTCGATGGCGGAGGCAAGATCCAGGCAGACGAGGAAGCAACTCTGGTCGCACAATCAGCGGCCCGGGCAGGTGTCAACGCCGCGGTGAACCCGGACCTCGGCACCGGCGGCACCGCCCGAATTTCCCCCGGGCAGGCCATACAGGCGGCCAACGCCTACCTGGCATCCGCCGGGGTATCAGGACACGCCACCGCCAACAGCCAGACCGTCACCGTCACCGCCCAGATCCCCTACACCCCCAAATTCCTGCCCGTTGGTACGTTGACCGGAGAAGGAAGCGGCTCAGCCGAATTGCTGCAGGAACCCTAGAGAGGAAACAGAACTGATGATGAAGAACCGCGGCGGGGGAATGACAGCAGTAGTACTGGCGGCCACCGGCGTCCTGCTCGCCGGCTGTGCCCCCGCATCAGAAGGCACCGCAAGCCCTGCCAGCGAACCGGCCGGCACTCCGTCGGCGAGCGCCAGCCCGAGCCCCAGCACCAGCCTGGAGGCGAGCGCCGGTACCAGCCCGGAGGTTTCGCCCGTGAGCGGACCGGTGAAACGCGAAGCACCGAAGTCCGAGGACGAAGCTGTAGAGGCTGCCTTTGAGACCGTGAAGCTGCTGTGGCGCACCGAAGACGAACTGAGCAATGCCAGAAAGGTGGAGTTCGACGTCGTAGACAAAATCACCGTCGAACCGACCCGCAGCAATGTCCATCAGTTCCTGGAGAAGTCAGCGACGGTTTCCACTGATTATGACGGTCTGCGCACGATTGAACTGCTGAATGGATATTCCTCGGTAATGGCGATTGAAGGGGCACCGCAGGTTGAGCATGGCTACGTGACGGTAGAGATCTGCAACGACACTTCTGCCATTACGGGGACTGAGCCAAATGGTGAGCCAGCCGAGATGCCACAGATGCTTCGCTTCAAGATGGAAGTGGGCGTTCTCTATGATCCGACGGACGGGTACTGGAAGGTCCGTGATACTCCGCTTCCAGAGGAACCCGAAGCATGTTAGCCCGGGGGATCTCAGCCGCCCTGACGGTCCTGCTCATGGTTCTACTGGGGATTGCACCAGCTGCGGCTGCAGCCGAAGTGATTTGTGACTCCCGAGGCAAGTGCACATCGGTGCTCAAGCAGCCAAGCGATACCGGTGGCGGCAAGAGTGATGGGCCGATCGTTGAAGCAGATCCAGTCACTGGGATTCAGCCGGGGCCGACGACCTGTGAAAACGGCGGCAAGGAAATCGCCTGTACTGATGAAAAGCATGGTGCATGGTCAAATGCCGACAGTTGCTACTGGAAGCTGCAGTCGCCTCAGGATCTGCCGCCGTCCGGGAAGGATGCCGGTGAGGGTGCCTGGTACCTGTGTACCAATGCTGCGAGTGAGTGCGATGACGGGGATCAGTTTTGTCGCCCGGGAATCCGCACGTCAGTCAGAAGGTGGCTCTCTGAGCCCCCGGCCGGTGTTGACCAGTTGACCCCGGCGCAGGCGGCCCAGGTGCTGATCTCCACATTCCAACTCAAGGGTGCGGACATCGGCATGGTGCCCCGGTATGAGGAGGGCGGGAAAGGTGCGGTGGGCTTGCCGGTATGGATGTGGGTCAAAAACACAGCCGATCCGCTTGCCTGGGGTCCGTATGAGCGCACCGCCACTCTGGGCGGTGTCACGGTGACCGCGACGGCGGAAGTCAGTGAGGTGGTGTGGAACATGGGCGATGGAAATACGGTGGTCTGCCGTACGGCCGGGACGGAGTATGTGACCGGGTACGGCAACAGGATGTCTCCTGACTGCGGGTACCGGTACCCGCAGATGAGCCCGCGCGAGGGGCAGCTGCCTTATACGGTGACTGCTTTCTCGAATTGGCAGGTGTCGTGGACCGGTGGCGGTCAAAGCGGATCCGAGAGCACTCAAACCCAGTCCGAGGCACAGGTCAGGATCGGCGAACTGCAGGCGGTAAACGTCAACCGGTAAGGCAGAGCGAATCGCAGGACAGCAAAAGCCAGCATGGAATGACCTATACCGAGTAGACGCCCATTGCGGTCAGCAACGAAGAAAAAGGGACAGATGAGATTCATCAAGGGAGCGGCTGCCTTAGCGGTCCTCGTGGCGCTGACAGTCGGGATTCCCGCTGCACTGATCATCGTGGCGGGCAATCCAATACCGCCAGTCGAGGAGCTGCGGACTCTCCTGACCATGCCGGACCTCGGCGGCAGGCTCCTGATGGGCACCGTCATCCCGCTGATTGCCTGGGCGGCCTGGGCAACTTTCGCCATCCCAGTCCTGCTCGCCATCCCCGCAGCCCTGCGGGGCCTTCCCGCCCCGCGCATCCGCGGACTGGGGACACAACAGGCCTTCGCCTCGCTGCTGGTCGGCTCGGTCGTCGCCATGCTCTCCATGTCATCGGCCGCTCCTGCGCTCGCCGCTGACAACCAGCAAGAGCCCGTCGCCGTCGCTGCCCAGGTAGAGAAGACAGGCGCGGAAACCGGGACCGGGGGACAGGGGAGGACCATTACCGCAGGCCCCGCAGCAGCAGACCGGGCAGCGGAACAGCAGCAACCGCAGTACACCGTCGCTGCCGGTGACTCACTGTGGAAGATCGCCGAAGAACGGCTCGGCGATGGTGCCCGTTTCCTTGAAATCGCCCAGCTGAACTATGGCAAACCGCAGCCGGGCGGAATGAGCCTTGGCGCGGACCACTGGATCGATCCGGGATGGACCCTCGTGCTGCCCGCCGATGCCAAACAAGCCCCGGCGGCAGCTGATTACACGGTCGAGCCGGGCGATACGCTCTCCGCCATCGCCGCCGAACAGCTCGGTGGCGCTGACCGGTACCCGGAGATCTTTGAAGCCAGCAAGGGCCTCGACCAGCCCCACGGACAGCAACTGAACGATCCGGACCTGATCCTGCCCGGCTGGCAGTTGGATCTGCCCAACGGTACGTCCCCCCAGACCATCCAGGACGGTTCATCCGCCGCTCCACCCGCCGTAGCCCCGGCTCCCGCCCCGGCCATGGATCAGGAGAATCCCGGACCATCAGAGAGCTCCGCGGCGGCCGAAACCGCGCCGGAGACCGGCCCGGTCGCCAGCGGTCTTGGCCCCAACATCGTTCTCGACGAGCCGCTCGAAGCCAGCGCCCAGGCCACCCCGGAGGTCTCGGAGACAGAAGATACCGCCGAAGCCGAGGAACCCCTGCCCGTCCGCACCGCCGGAGGAATCGGAGCGTTCATGGCCGCAGGTCTGCTCTCGGTTCTCGGCTTGCGCCGGATGCGCCAGCGCAAACGCCGCAAGGCCGGCGAGCGCGTCGTGATGCCCGAAGGTGAGGCTGCGGTGATGGAAGCCCAGCTGCGCGCCGTTGCTGATCCGCTGACCGGTGAGGATCTGGATCAGGCGCTGAAATTTCTGGCTGTCTGGGGTCAGGACCACGGTAAGGCGTTGCCGCAGATGTTTTGTGTGCGGGTCGCGGCGGATGAGATTGCCTTGTACCTTGCCGAGCCGGCGGAGCTTCCGGCCCCGTTTAGGAAGGCTGAGTCCGAGGGGACGGTCTGGACTGTTGCTCCCGGGGACGTACCGGTTCCGGGGCGGGAGCCGTCGGCTCCGTATCCGGCGCTGGTGACGGTGGGTCACGACCGTCATCAGGCTCAACTGCTGCTGGATCTGGAGTACATCGGGGCTTTGGGGGTGGAAGGTGAAGCCGGGTACGTGGGCCAGGTGCTCAACGCTCTGGCCGTGGAGCTGGCGACCTCGCGCTGGGGTGAGCAGCTGCAGATCAGTCTGGTGGGTGTAGCCGAAGGTCTGCCCGGTGCCCTCGGTACCAGCAGGGTTCGGCACATTGAGGATGTGGATGCCTTGCTGGTGCGGCTGCGCGGTCGTGCGGACGCTACGCGTGAAGCCTTCAAGCGCCTGGGCGTGGAGGGGGTGGAACGGGCCCGGACCCTGGGAGCTGACGCTGAGGGGTGGATGCCCGAAATCGTCATCCTGGGCATCGAACCGACAGCGGAGCAGCTGAAGGATCTGCGGGACCTGGTCTCGTCCATTCCCCGGCTCGGTATTGCCGCGGTGACCGCCGGGAAGCTGTCCGGTGACTGGGTGATGCATCTGGCCGGCCGGAATGAAGCGCGGCTGGATCCGATCGGCCTTGACCTGATGCCGCAGTCCCTGACTGCCGAGGAGCACTGCAGAATCGCCGATCTGCTCTCCACCGCTTCGGCGGACCCGGAACCTGCGGAAGGGACAGGACAAGCGGCGGAGATCGGCCTCGGGGACATACCGTCTGCCGCCCCCGACCGGCCTCTGCACTCCGTGAACGATCCTGTCCTCGAAGAACCCCGTCCGGAGCAGCCCCAGGAAGCACCGGCCGAGCAAGCACCGGCCGAGCAGGCATCGGTTGAGGAAGCGGTTGAGGAAGCGGAGGAGCTTGATGACGAAGCCGCGCAGCTGCTCTCCGGGCTCCAGGACGAGACGGCAGCCGAGCCCATCGTGACCCTGCTCGGACCGGTCACCATCCTCCATGCCAAGGGTGAGGCTCCGCGCACCCCGGGTTCCGGTGCCGTCTCACCGGCAGCTGTCGCCCGCTGCACGGCACTGGCCGCCTACCTCACCCTCCACCCCGGCGGCAGCTCCGAGGAATACCATGCCGCGTTCTGGCCCACCCAGGACCCCAACGGCTCCAAGGCTTCCTCCAGCCGCAATAAGCTCTCCAACCTGACCCGAAACTACCTGGGCCAGAACGAGGCCGCAGAACCGTACTTCCCCCACGTCACCACCGAGGGCTACCGGCTCATCGACAGCGTGCGCAGCGACTGGGACATCTGGAAACAGCTCATCGGCACCGACCCGGCCCAGACCAGCACCCTGCGTCTCGTCGCCGCCATGCGCCTGGTCCGCGGACAACCCTTCACCGGAGTCAAGGAAAAGCTCTACAGCTGGGCCGAACGCGACCGGCAGGAAATGATCGAAGCGATCTGCGACGCCGCCCACGAACTGGCCCACCGCGCCCTGACCACCAACAACACCGCCCACGCACGACTGGCCGCCACCGTCGGACGCATCGTCGACCCGGCCAACGAACAGATGTGGCGCAACGCCCTGCTCGCCGAACACGCAGCCGGCGACGGCCCCGGCGTCGAACGCATCATCAACAACCTCACCGAATACCTCGAAAGCTTCGACGAGGACTACGAACCCGAAGAAGAAACCCAACAACTCATCGACGAACTCCGCACCCACCAATACCCCGTTGACGGATAACCCATGACCAGCACCCTCACCGCCCACCTGCACCGCATGAAGGCCAGCGACGGAATCAACCCATTCCCCCTCGCCGCCGCCAGCGCCGCCGCCAGCGCCGCCGCCAGCGCACTCACCATCACCGCCACCGGCCCCCACCAGGCCATGACCGCTGCCGCCTGGACCCTGCTGGCCGCACTGGCGATCTACGGCACCTGGCTCTCCATCATCGACATCCGAGAACACCGGATCCCCGACGCCGTCCTGATCCCGCTCTACACCACCGCCGGTACGTCCCTGACCACGGCAGCACTGCTGGACCCATCAGCGCTCACAGATCTGGGCAGGTCCCTGGCCGGGGCAGTCCTGCTCTGGGCCGCCTACCTCATCCTCGGCCTGGCCGGCGGTCCCGGCTGGGGGGACATCAAACTGGCAGGAGTCATCGGCCTGTCCTTGGCCTACCATTCCTGGTTCACCCTCGTCGTGGGGGCCGCAGCCGCATTTATGCTCGCAGCACCACACGCCCTGATCGCCGCCGCCCACAAACGCAACCTGCAGGCCCGGCTGCCCATGGGCCCATATATCGTCGCCGGCGCCATCCTGGTCCTGCTCCCCGCCACCATCCGGACATGACAACAGCACAGGCAACCTGGAGGGACATACCAGCCATCGCCTGGACAATGAGCTGCGCCTACACCCGCAGAAAAGGCAAAGACCGACCGATCCATGCCGCCCTGGCCTACCCCGTCTACGCCGCCATCACCGCCGGACTAACCGCCCAGGGAACGCTGTACCACCACAACCGGATCACCGTCGCAGCCATGGTTCCCCACGGTACGTCCCCCCTCCGGCCCGCTGCGGCCATGACCGCGGTCATCCTCACCGTCTTCACAGCAGCCCTCACCCTGACCGGGCTTCTCCAGCTTGGGCTGCTTGCCGGCTACACCCTCTCACTGCTCATCCTGCTGCCCGGCCTCATCTCCCTCGCCCGCCGAAACCTCACCGGCCCCCAAAGGACAGCGGAGAAGATCCTCAAAGACTTCACCCAAACCCGGAAAACAGCAGTGATCTCCAATGTCGCGCGCTCGCTGTCAGACCTGTCTGGATCCGGGACACGCCTGATGCTCGAGCTCGCCGCGGATGCGGCCCGGGAAGGGTATGTCCCCGCATGCACGGCTGCTAACCCTAAACTTCAGTTCATCTATGAGCACGGCGGCTTTGTGTCTATTCAAGGATCGTTGGCCATGTACTACCCCGGAAGGTAGAGAAGGAACACCCTCCATCCGTTCATTCCTGCATCGCATTTTGCCCGGAAGAACGTACCCCCCGGCTGCCGCCTTCGCATGAGCATGGGCGCAGCTACACGCACCGTCGGCACCGGCCGCCGGACTACAGTGAGAAAAACAGCCCCGTGAAAGGACCATACGCATGGGACCTGACCTGCACCACGAACACCACGGCAGCAGTCCGGTCAGCGCCAGCAGCACCGAAACCGGTCTCGCCGCATCGGCTCCGCCGGCACGCCCGGGCCCCGTGGCGGATCTGTCCTGGATCTACGAGGGACGCGACCTGACCGGACCGGACACCGATGACTGAGACGCCGAAGCAACCGCGGTTCATGACCCTGCCCCAGGTTTGCGAGGATCTGGCCATCACCCAGTCCCAGGCCTACGCACTGGTCCGCTCCGGAGAGCTGCCGGCCATCCAGATCGGCGGCCGAGGTCAGTGGCGCATCGAACGGTCCAAACTGGAGGAGTACATTGCCGCGGCCTACGAGAAAACCGCGGCCAGCATCAAAGAGGGCCTGAGGCCCGAGGACCTTCCGGAAGACTGAAGGCCCCGGAGGCTAGAGAGGCGTAAAGCAGTACCGGCGGGCAGGAGCCGGGGGAATGCTCCAACCCGCCGGTGCTTTCATCACTCGCACCTTCAAGAGGTAACCACCACCCTAGAGCCGCCGCATGGGCGCCGGTGACGGCTGTTAAAACGTTGAAAGACCCACAGGTCGGAGACAATTCCTGACCGTCTGGTCTCAGGTTGCGTCGCTGTATCGGACGACACGCCAGTGCTCGGCGGAGGCATCCTTGCGCAGGTACAGGGTCCGCAGGGAGGAGCCGGCCAGTCGGACCTGGACCATCCAGTACTCGACCTCGACGACTGCCCCTTGTCCCGGGGCGGCCCGCAGGCCCTGGTTCCACCAGTCCCACCGCCCGAACCAGTGCTGCGGCTCGGCCGCAACCTGCCAGATCCGGTCCCGCCAGCGCACCGCCAGAGGTTTGCCGGCCGTGGTGAAGCGGACCTGCACCGCCTCATCGATCTCAGTCTCCGCTGCTGTCGCTGTCATGCTTCCTTGTCCTCTCATCCAGTCCGATGGGGTTGAGTGGATCCGGGCGGCGGGTGACCGCGCTGGCCCACACCCAGGTCGCACGCCGGGCCGGCCCGTCGTACCAGAGCACCCGCGCGGCCCGGGTCGACCAGGTGCAGACCTCGCCGTCGACCAGTTCCGCTCCGCCCGGAAAACGGATCCAGGCCTTCACCGGGATGCCCGGCACAACCGTGGTGGTCGGGTAGTGCTCAAAATCCAGTTCCTCGACGGTCAGGCCGATCGGCTCGGCCCGCCGCGCGTAGCGGGCCTGGATCCTTGCCAATTCGTCCCGGTCCACACTCCTATTAGAACATAAATACGAAATGGGGAAACCTGGCTAGAATATGTGGATTTACCTGCGGTGCAGCACAGTGCAGGCCTTGCCGGGGGAGCGGGCCGCGCCTGCCGACCCGGACTGCAGAAGCTGTTTTCAGGGTTTTGGCTGGCCACCCACGGCCAGGGATCCGAACTGCGCGCCGAACCCCAGCCCACCGCCCAGAACCCCGGACAGCAGGCGGCCGCGTACCAGTAGGCGGGGTACCAGGGCGGCGGGCAGCAGGACCACGCACCCCAGGCTCCGGGCCGGCAGGTTCCGGCGGCCAGTGACGGCGCCCGGGAGTACGCGCAGCGGACGGATACCTGGCCGCACCTGAACCAGGCACCGGAGTCGGGCCGCTGACCGGCACGGGCGTTAGGTACGGGGGTTAAAAGGAGTGCCCTGACCGGGCGGATACTCTTGGGGGAAAGCACCGAACCGGTCAGGGCACTACCTATGAGTATAGATACATCCTACGGGTATAGATAGAGTAATGAGCAAGCAAAAGCCGGCATCCTTCACCCCCTATTTCCGCATCGAGGATGCCGATCAGATCCGCGCCGCGTTCCTGGCCGCCGGCGGCACGGAAGGCTAGGCCGCCGTGACCGACCTGATCGAGGCGGCCGTGCTGTGGGAGGTGCGCCGGCTGCAGCGCAAATACAACGGCGGCAAAAAATGGGACCCCGTACCGGCCGGGGCCCTGCGCACCGGACGGCGCAGCCTTCCCGGGGAACAGCACCGCGCCGCACATCAGCCCTGACAGGCGGCCGGTCCAGGCGGCAACAGCAAACGGGCCCCTTGTCCTCCGGGCAGGAGGGCAAGGGGCCCGTACATCGCTGCATCTGAACCTTGGGGGAAGCCCAGATGACCCACCGAATTTAACCGGACGTTCGGTCTCCAGCAACTGGACAAACCCGCACACCCCCACCGGTTCCGCAGCTCCCGGCCGGGGTGGACCGATCTGTCTGGTGAGGGGCCGGAGGCGGGATAAACTCTGGCTCGATGGGTTCCTGCCCGAACCGCGGGGGATCAGGCCAACAGCACCCTGGTCCCCTGTTTTATGTCCTCTTCTTTTTCATCAGGAGTCACTGCCCATGGCCCGCAGGGTTCAGATTGAACTCGTCTCCGACCTCAGCGCCTGCCCGGCCGGCCGGTCGGTCCGCTTCAGTGTTGACGGCATCCGCTACGACATCGACCTGACCGGCGAAGAGGCGGCCCTGCGCGAGGCCTTTGCCCCCTACGTCCGGGCCGGCCGCAGGACGCAGACTCCCCGAAACAGGAGGACCGGTACCAGGAGGACTGGTCCCAAGGGTCCGGGCAGTCCGCCAGTGGGCGCAGGCCAACGGCGACAGTATTTCCGCCACCGGTTCCCTCCCGGCCCGCATCACCGACGCCTATCACCAGGGCGCCGCCTGACCTTACGTTCCGGCAACCGGGCCCGGGTCTGCCGCGGCCCGCTGAGGCGGCCTGCCCGGCCCCGTCCCTGTTGCCCGCTCACCTATTGGAGATGGAGAGTAGATGTCCCGCAGATCCCTGCTCGTTGCGATCGGCTCGCTGGTGGCGGCGACCCTGTTCTGGGCCGGCAACTACGTGGTCGGCCGGATCGCCGTGGCGCAGATGAGCCCGTTCAGCCTGGTCTACCTGCGGTGGCTGCTGGCCCTGGTGCCGCTGCTGCTGATCGCCTGGCTGCTGGAGCGTCCGCGGTGGCGGCAGCTGGTGCGGCACTGGCGGTGGCTGCTGGCCCTGAGCGGGCTGGGCCTGGCCGGTTACAACTTCCTGCTGTACGCGGCCCTGCAGTTCACCGACGCGTTCAGCGCCTCCCTGATCAACGCGTTCAACCCCGCCCTGATCAGCCTGGCGGCGGTGGTGTTCCTGCACCAACGGCTCAGCGCCGCCGCGGGCATCATCCTGGCCCTTGCCGGGGTGCTCATCGTGCTCAGCAACGGTCATCCGGCCGCCCTGTTCAGCGGCGGCTTCGGCGCCGGGCAGGCGCTGATGCTCGGCGCCATCAGCGCCTGGACGGCCTACACGATCATCGGCCGCCGGGCCCCGCGGATCCCGCCGATCACCTCCACGGCCGTCCAGGCGCTCATCCTGGTGGTGCTCCTGACCCCCGTGGCGGGCCTGCGCGGCATCGAAGCGCCGGATACAGGGGCCGGGGTGTGGTCGCTGCTGTTCATCGCCGTCTTCCCGTCCCTGCTGTCCTACATCTGCTGGAACCGGGCCCTGCACACGATCGAACCGGCCAAAGCCGGGGTGTTCCTGAACCTCATCACCGTCTTCACCGCGATCGCCACCGTGTTCCTGGGCCACCCGCTCACCGCCGCCCAGATCATCGGCGGACTCACCGTTCTGACAGGCGTGGCCCTGGCCAACGAACAGGCCTTCACCCGCCCCCGTGTCCCGCATCCTGCCGACACCTCACCAGCGGCCCGCTCCTCCTGAGCGCAGGACCCGCCGGCAGCCGGGCAGGCCTGGCGTCCCTGACACGCGGCGGGGCATCCGGCTGCCGGTCCCGTTTCAGGTACGCACGCGCCCTATTCTGCGGATCTGCCGGACCGGCAGACCCGAGGCCGCAGCCAGAACGGGGACGGGAACAGCCTGCGCCAGCCCGTCAAGGATCTCTTCGCGAAGCGTCACGTCGGCGTGATCGAGCCTGAACTGCGCCGATTCCCTGTCTGCGGCAGCAACACGGACCCTGTCAATGCTCTTATCCCTGCTGGTGGCTTCCACGTCCGTCCCTTTCCCTGAACCGGCCGACGGTGCCCCCGAAGCCGCTGCAGCCCGGGGCGTCGATTCCTGGCCCCGAGGCATGAGGCTGAAGCCCCAGAGTACGGCCCGGGCCCCGGCCCTGGGAATACCCCCACCCGTTACCGAACGCACCGGGCCGGCGGGCACCCGGCCGGCGGCCGGTCCGCCCGCAGCCCCGGAACGGAACAGCGAAGGCCGCCCGCCTGCAGAGCCGAGGATTACACGGCCTGCGGCCGCCTGCATCCGTTCCACCGGCAGCCGCCGCCGCTGCGACACACAGCCCCCAAGTGTTGCGCGGGTCACATCCGTGTTCTAGGCTGGCTTGCGGCCGCGGCATCGCGGCCGGTGATGGGGGGGAAGAGTTTCGTGAACGAGAAGATCCGTGTTCTGGTCCGTCTGGACATTGATTGTGCTTCGGCCCGTATCGAGGTCGGCGGCCATGTGACCGGACGAAGTGTTCAGGCGCTGTGCGCGGTGGCCCGGCGGACCAATTCCCTGCTCCCCGGTCTGGCTCTGGCGGTTGATATGAGCGCCGCTGCGGTTGAACCGGAGGCCATGGCCCTGCTGGAATCCTGCTCGGCCGCCCACCGGCTGCCGCTTCACATCGACCCCGTTCAGAACGAATGCCGGCTCAGCATCCTCACGGCCGACCGGCCGGCAACCGGCCGGGCGCATCCGGCGATGGCAGCCTGACGACAGCCTTGAATATTTCCGCCCGCCTGTGGACCTGCCCGGTCACCCGGACCAGGCTTCAGAACCGGAACCGCCCCGATCCCTGCAGCATCCCAGGAGAGTGACCGTGACCGATGATCTGACCATTACACGCACCTTCAATGCGCCCCGCGAGCTGGTCTATGCGGCGTGGACCAGCCCTGAGCTCTTCTCCGTCTGGTTCGGCACCGAAGCGGTCGATGTTCCGCTCGAGGAACTGTCGATGGATGTGCGGGTCGGCGGGACCTGGAAGGCCCTCATGCGCCTGCCCGAGGGCAGCACGATCCGGTGGGCCGGTGAATACACCCAGGTTGATCCGCCCGGGCGCCTGGCCTTGACCATGAACGATGATCCGGGCGCCCCCTTGGACTCTGATCCTGTGACCGTGGTGCTCAGGGAGGCCGGGGGAGGGACCGAGATGGTCCTGACCCAGCCCCGCGGCGGCTTCACCGACGAGCAGATTGAGCAGACGGCGGCCGGTTACAACGGCTTCTTCGACACGATGGAGAAGGTCCTGGCCGGACAGGCGCCAGCAGACCTGCCCTAGGCGCCCCCGGGAGGCGTCCGGCTGAGCGCTTCGGCGCTCAGCGGCCCTGTTCATTCCCCCGGAACCTCCCGGTCATCCCAGCGCCATGACCATGGCGGCTGGCATCATCACGGGCCGGGTTGTCATCTGCGCGGATATCGGCACCAGGCCATTGGCTGCTGTGTGAGGACGGCGTGTGTGAGCAGGCATTCCTTATATATGGGGATACGCAGAGGGGTGCCGGGGAGCCGCTGGCCTGTCCGGGGTCGGGTTCTGATCGGCCAGGCGTGTCCTGTAGGGGTGTGCGGCGTAGACGCCGAGGATCCGCACGTCGGTGGTGAAGAAATCCAGTTCGCTGAAGGCCCGCATGAGCGGGGCGTCTTCGGGGTGTCCTTCGACATCGACCATGAATTTCGTGGCGGCGAAGTCCCCGCCGACCATGTAGCTCTCCAGCCGGGTCATGTTGATGCCGTTGGTGGCAAATCCGCCCAGGGCCTTGTAGAGGGCGGAGGGGATGTTGCGGACCTGGAAGACGAAGCTGGTGATGACCCGTTCCGGCAGGTGGGTCCGGGGCGGGTAGGACTGGCTGTCGGCCAGGATGACGAACCGGGTGGTGTTTGTGGGATCGTCCTCGGCATCTGCGGCCAGTACCTCCAGTCCGTACATGTCCGCGGCCAGTGGCGGGGCGAGGGAGGCCTTGGCTGGGTTGTTCCACTCGGCGACTTCGCGCGCGGAGCCGGCGGTGTCACCGGCGATGACCGGGGTCAGGCCGTGGCGGCGGATGAGTCGGCGGCACTGGCCCAGGGCGTGGATGTGGCTGTGGACTTCCCTCACCTGGTCCAGGGTTGTTCCGGGGATGCCGAGCAGGTTGAAGCGGATGCGCAGAAAGTGTTCGCCCACGATCTTCAGCCGGGTTTCGGGCAGCAGTGCGTGGATGTCCGCGACCCGTCCGGCGATCGAGTTGTCGATGGGGATCATGGCATGCCGGGCACGCCCGTCGGTAACTTCTGCAAAAGCGTCTTCGAAGCTGGCGCACGGAACAGCAGTCCAGTCGGGGAAGACTTCCCTGCAGGCGATGTGTGAATTGGATCCCGGTTCACCCTGGTATGCGATTGCTGGACTCACAATACGGAAGTATCCCATTGCCGGGCTCCGTTTCTGCCGTCCTGACGGTTTGTGGTGGTGACCGGCGCGGTGCTGCCACCGGTTCGGTCGTGCCGGGCCGACACATGAAAACCGTGCTTGAGAGGAAGGAACCGGGCCGTTACAGCACCAGTCGGGCACCCGGGGGCCGCGGGCCTGTTGCGCTGGGCCGTTGCAGAGAGCCTTGGCAGCCGGAGAACACCTCTCATATGCGCTGCTAGCGGTGCTGGAAGGAATCAGTGCAGGGGGTCTTCGATTCCGTCGTGGGCCGGTGCCGGTTCAGGCGGCGGTCCAGCCGGTTCCGGAGATCCCGGACCATAACGCCGAAGTGCCTCAGGCTAAGTACCAAAGCAGTACCATGTCTTGTCTCAAGACATCATGGACACACGATCTCATGACATCGTGGACACGATGTCTCACTACTTCGGGGACAGGTGTCGCGGCCGTGGTGGGTGAGAGTCGACGGCATGACGAATTCACTTCCGCCCCGCACGCGGGCCACGATCATCAACTACGACCCCTCGCAACCCCACTCGTTATCGGTGACCGAGTTCTGTCGAACATTGAAGATCTCGCGGAGCGTGTTCTACAAGATCCGTGGCCGGGCGGCGGGCGAGTCGACAGCAGCGCTGCACCCTCGGTCCCGGGCACCAAGGCACCCGGCCAGAAGGTACGGTCCCGAGGTCGTCAACGAACTCGTGAGAATCCGCAAGCAGCTCAAGACGGACGGCTGGGACTACGGCCCACGTTCGATCTACTACGAGGCCGCACTCCAAGACATCTTCCCGGGCGGGCGTATCCCGTCGGTGGCCACGATCGCCCGACTGCTGTCCAGCGTCGGCCAGGTCGACTCCTCGCCGAAGAAGCGTCCGAGGTCCTCGTACATCCCGTTCGTGCGCGCCACGGCGATGTCGTTGTGGCAACTGGACGCGTTCGAGTATCGGCTCGCCGGAGGGCAGGCAGTGACGGTCTATCAGGTGCTCGACGATGCGACCCGGTATGACGTCGGGACGTGGGCACACGTCCGTCACGAGAACAGCGCCGACGCCAAGGAGGTCCTCGAACGGGCGATCAACGCCCATGGCGCACCACGAGAGCTCTTGTCGGACAACTCGCTGGCGTTCAACCAACTCCGCGCCGGCACGATCGGATCGGTCGAGATCTTCCTCGCCTCTTGGGGCACCATGCCCATCAGCGGGCTTCCGGGAAGGCCGACCACGCAAGGCAAGAACGAACGGTCCCACCAGACCCTGATCCGGTTCCTCGACGCCAACCGGCCGGTCACGCTCGAGCAGCTGCGGGAACGGATCACGAGATTCCGCGAACACTACAACCACCGCCGACCGCATCAGGCGCTCGATCACGCCACCCCTGGCACGGCGTGGGAGCTGCTCGAGCACACGCCCGCGACGGAGCCGGTCCCGCTTCAGGTGCTCGAAGCGAAGGCCTCCGAGTATCGGCAGGCACGCCGCCTGCGCCAAGGTGATCTCGGACGATCCGCCGTGACGATCTCAAAAACCGGGCAATTGCTCCCCGACCAGCCCGAGAATGTGGTGGAGCAGGCTGCAGACCAGTCCATCGTGGAAGTCACCCCGGCGAACCGGCAGGTCTACTATCAGGGATATCAGGTGTCGCTGCCGACGACCTTCGCCGGGCGCGAGTTCCACCGCACGATCTCCGACGACGAATTCCTCTTATCGGACATTGCCAGCGGTGAGGTCGTGTTCTCCTTCCCGCTGCCGATGATCGCACTGCAGGTACGAGACCGGTATGTGGCCTCCTACGCCATCCAGGGCGTGGAGATGACGAATCCGACCAAGCACTGGGAACGCAAACACTCGGAGTTCCGGGCGCAGTTCGCCCAGCGCCGAGAAGAGGTCCCGGCAGTCTTCAACGCCGGATAGACCGCTGATCAGGGCGGCAGGGGCGCGCTGGTAGTCGTGCACGAAGCCCTGAGATTCAGCGTCCCCGAAGTGACGGAGATCCAGTGTCCACGATGTGACGAGATCACACACCAAAGCAGTACCACGGCGGTACCAAACCGGCACCGAACCTGTACTGCAGTGGTACCTGCTGGTCCCGCCGGATCTGTCCGCCTGGCCCGTGCTGCCCGGTCCGCAGGGGGACCGGCTAGGCCGGTTTCGCGGCCGGCGGCGCCGGTCGTGAAGCGGCTCCGGCCCGGTGGCGGGGCGGGCCGGGGGGAGCCCGCCGTCCCGCCCGCCGCAGGCCCCGCCTCGCTTCAACAGGCCCGATTATTGCCTACGATAATGCCCGGTTATGCTACCGATCCTCCGGCGGCCCCGTCTTTCGGCCCGGAACCGCGGAAACCGGGAGACGGCGAGAATCCGGGCCTCGCGGTGCCGGATCAGCGCCCGGCGGGCCCTGGACAAGGCAGCCGGGATCGGCGCAGCGCGGAGCCGACGGTCACCTGACCCT